>CAYUPD010000006.1:0-14847 GCA_964446645.1 uncultured Rhodospirillaceae bacterium | reverse complement strand
CGACAGCTTTTATCTATTAGAAGATTAAGCCGTTCAACAATTTTCCTTGTTCGGGCGGACGGATATATTGTTTTTTCGATAAACGATATAATTGGCCGTTGAATTAATTTTTGGCGTAATTTTTCGAAAAAGAAAAACACAATGCAAATGCAAATAACCGATCCCAACATCAGGACAGGGAGGAAATCTGAAGAAAACTGTTTTTCCGTATGAACGATGTCTTTCCATAAAATAGGGCGAATAAAAGGATTATCCGTAAACAGATAAATGCCGAATGACGCCGTCGCTATAGAATTTAGGGTAGAAGAATATATAGGTTTTATTGAGATTGCGGTCATTAGGGCAAAGATTGAGGCGGCAATGGTAAGGGGAGATTTTTCCGATACAAAGTGCATGTATTTATCGGAAAGAATGGGGAATTTTGTCGACAAGAGTTGCACAACCACAGGACAGACAGACATGATCGCAAGCGAACCAAGACAAAGCAAAAACCACACGGAGCTGTTTTTGGGAGGAATAAACTTTCTTATGTAACCGCCAATGGCATATAAGAATATGAAAATTGACGTATTATTATATCCATAGGAAGATTTAGGCAGAATAGTGGGCAGACTCCACAGGAGAAACATCGTGATTATCATGCCGATGTATTGTCTTTGCGATAAACGGGCCAGCAACAAATTAATAAAGGGCGATAAAACAAGAAGGACAAAATATTGCGTAGCAAACCACCAGACATTGTAACCAATAGGTAAAAAACTTTTGATAATCGGTTTAAGCTCCGGCGTTACGTCGGAAAAACAGGTAACGGCAAGCAGACACAGGACAGATGTCGTCCAGACTTGGACATAAAAACCGACAAGATGCCGGACAAGTTTTTCAGTTGCAATTCCGGTTGAGAGAAAATACCCGGTAATCAAAACGAAAACATCAACTCCCCATTTTCCTAAGCTTGCTCCGGTCACGATTATGAGAGTAGCTAAATCAGCCCCCCCCTGAACCGGTAGTATTCCGCCGTCAGAGGAATAATGATGCAGGATAATCGCGAATATCGCCATTAAACGCAAAGCTTCGATGGAAGAATTTCTTATTTGTTGCGGCATGATGGCCTTTCATCTTCAAAAAATTTCCGGCTTCACCAGACCTGCCCTCCGTTTGTGCGTCAACGGCGGGTTGACTCCTTTCGAAGGATATATCTGGCATTTCCGGGCGGCAAGGGCCTTGTCGCTTGTCAACGGATGTTTATGGATTATTCGTTTCGGAGCGAGATGGGGCACCCTGCCGGAACGGTACGGGAAGTGGAAAAGCGGGCATAAACATCTTACGCGCGGGGCGGGGCGCTGTTATCTTTAATTTTGGACTATGACGTTTGTTATTGCTTTCAAGAGAAATAACCTGTACTGGATTGCTCGAGTTTGGAATCAACTCTCGCTTCTGTTCGGCCGGTCTGAAAAATCCGGCAGGCGTCTTGAAGACGCCTAACAAGTCAAGGGCCCCTGGGGGGTCCGTCTTTTTCCTGCGTTTGTCGAAGAGTTCCGTTCGTGCGTCCCATGTGTGTGGGGCGTTCGGCGTGCTGCACTCGTTCGCTGGCCTCATTGTGAGACGGCGCTTCAAACAAAGGACATGAATATATGACAACTGATTTTTCGGGCTTCGGCCTTCCTTCCAAGATTTTGCAGGCGCTCGCGCGCATGCAATTTAAGACGCCCACGGCCGTTCAAGCCAAGGCCATTCCCTTTGCGCTCGAAGGGAGAGACATTCTCGGCTCGGCGCAGACCGGCACCGGCAAGACTGGCGCCTTCGGCATTCCGCTCGTCACAAAACTTATGGAGAATCCCGAGGCGGCGGCGCTTGTGCTGACTCCGACGCGCGAGTTGGCCGCTCAGGTCATGGCGACTTTGCAGCAACTGATTTCCGTTCCGAATATCAAAACGGCCCTTCTGATCGGAGGAGAGGCCATGCCGAAGCAGTTCCGCCAATTACAGGCAAATCCGCGCCTTATCGTCGGAACCCCGGGACGCATCAACGACCATTTGCAACGCGGAAGCGTCAAGCTGGGGAAGGTCCGGTTTCTTGTCCTCGACGAAACCGACCGCATGCTCGACATGGGCTTCTGCGTCCAGATCGACAGGATTTTGTCGCATGTGCCCCGCGAACGGCAAACCATGATGTTCTCGGCGACCTTGCCTCAAGAGATCGTCAAGCTGTCGGCCAAATACCTGAACAATCCCGAGCGCATCAGCCTCGGATCGACGATTTCGGCCGCGCCGAATATCAAGCAAGAACTGATCCGGACGCAAGACGCCGAAAAAGGCGAGCAGCTGTTTAAGATCCTTGGCACCGCCAAGAAATCGACGATCATTTTCGTCAAGACGAAATACGGAACCGAAAAACTGGCCCATCGTCTCAGCAAGCGGAATTTCCGCGCCGATGCCATCCACGGCGATCTTAAGCAATCGCGCCGCGACAGGGTCATTCAGAACTTTCGCGACAAACATTTCGATATTCTCGTCGCCACCGATATTGCCGCGCGCGGCCTTGACGTGCCGCATATCGAAATGGTTATCAACTACGACCTTCCGCAATGCCCGGAAGATTACATCCATCGCATCGGAAGAACCGCAAGAGCGGGCGCCGAAGGCCAAGCCGTAAGCTTTATTACGCCCGCCGACGGACAAAAATGGAGCGCCATCCATAAGCTGATGAATCCGGACGAAGCGGCTCCCGCGAAGGGAAGGCCTTTCCGGAAAAACCGCTTTGGGTCGAACCATCGCCGCTCAGGCTCTTTTGCAGCGGCCCAGCAGGGACGCGGCCATAGATAGCCCTCATTATGTAAACTCAAAAACGATCCGCGACCGGAGGCCCGAGCAGGCTTGCGTCTCGCGCCAGCGTTCCATCGACGTTTTTTCTTCCGGAGGAAGAACGTAAATCAACGGCGACGGAGGCCTTCCGCGGGGTTTGGCTTGAGCCGGAACGGCCACGGCGGGTGCCGATTTTTTTCGGCCTGTTACGTCTTTGTTGGCCGTTCTTATTCCGGGCAGAATAAATTTTTTCGGCTTGGGGATTTTGGTGGCATTTGTCATGACAAAGCCGTCGGCCGTTTTCTTGTCCGTCGTCATGACATAAACGACGCCGAGGCCTGCGTTGGCCTGAACTTTCCGAAGACGCGTATCGGCAGGCTTCTTAGGAAGCAGAAGCGTCTGTCCATGCATAGCGGTTAAGATATCTTCGGGATTCTGCGGCGCATCGGGCAGAGGCGCTTTGGTTGGCTCGGCTTTTTCGGATGCGGACGCAGGGTTCTTGCCGTTTTGATCTCCGAAATTTTTTCGTTTAATCGTTACGGTTCTTCCTCCGAGGGTAAAAGTGGAATAAGGCGTCGGCGCATGATCCGCCGGAGAGGAGGGCGGCGACATTCTTGGCGGAGGAGTCGCGGCGTTTCCGACGCGCGTTCCGGTGAGCGCCGCCGCGTCGAGCGGGTTGAGCGGCTGGGGCGCGGCGTCGGGCTTTTTCGGAGGAGGAGGGGCTTTCGCCGGATGGCGTCGGGCCGGACGATCGGTTTTGGGCTGTTCCGGTATGTTTTTTTGTTGAGGCGGTTGCGGAGGCGGCATGTCCGGCGCGGGCGGTTGCGGCGCGTCGGCGGCTTTTTCCGGATTTTCCGGCAACGCGCTTTTTTGCGGTTGCGCCTCGGGCGCGGGAGCCGGCAGATAATCCTTATAGGCGCCGTGGATGGCCGTATAGTCAGCGTCATCCCGAAACATCTCTCTGAGACTTTCCTCAAAATACCCGATATTGCCGTCGAAATATTCCGCTGATATCAGGGCAAAGAGCCTCTGGCCGTTCCTTGAACCCATATACCAACGGCCGGGATTCCACTTTCGATACAACGGATCGTTTTCGATACCGCACTCTTTCGGCGTCGCCTTCGCATTGTTCAGAACGGTCATAATTTCTTCGTCGAGTTCCGCGATTTGCCGGTTAATTTCTTCGAACTTTTTCCCGTTTTTGTCTCCCTTGCTCCTTCGATGGTCGAGGCTCCTGCGGTTCGACAGCAAGTCGCGGACAATTCGAAAATAGGCCGTTCTTTCAAAAGAAGCGAGCCGGATAAACAAAGCTTCGCCGGACAGTCCTTCGATCCTTGCCAGATCGGCGAAAGATATTTTTTTATTAAGGACCATACGCATGAGTCCGCGTAACGAGTCGCCCGGAGCTTGGGATGCCGCGATGTTCCAGTATATTTTTTCGGCCTTTTGAAAATCGTCATCTGCGACGACAACGGCTTTTTGATCCGGAAGAGGCGACGGTGCAGCCGGAACGGGATCTGCCGGGATTTCGGGCGTTGGCGCGGCGGGCGAGGACAGGCCAAGAGCCGCATATATCTCGGGCAGGGATTCCTGCGAAAAAACGCGCGTCAGACTTGCGTAAAAGAACTCAACCGAACCGTCCAGCGTTTTGTCGGGTTCGAAAGCGAAGTTGTCCGGCCCGAACGGAAATTTTCTGTACGCTTCGGCGGGCGTGATTTTTGGCTTGTGTGAAAGTTTATAGCCGCTTTCTTCGAACGTGATTTCGGCTTTTGCCATGACCGCCGCGACTCTTACGGCGTTGTTTCTAAGGTTGTGAATAAGTTGTTGCTCGTAACCTTGCCCACTGCGCGTTTGTTGCGGAATGCGCAGACGGCTTTGGTGCAGAGTGCACGCAAGGTTGTAAAAAGCGGTTCGCAGGCCCGAGGAGATTCCGACTGCGGCTTGTCCTTCCGGAAGGTCCAAATGCTTGCCGAGGGCTTCCATTGTGATCTGATTGCCGACCATGAATCTGACGAACGTCCTGAAAGACGAGTCCGGGTCTTCGGCTTTGGGAAGCTCCGAATAATATTTTTTGGCTCTATCCAACGCTTCGGTCGAGGGCGGCGCGCCGGAAGACGTTTCGGAATACGCGGCAACGGCGGCACTATCGGTCATCGCTAAAAACCCCTACGAATATTATCCCTGAAAATAAACTTCAAAGAATCGAAACAATCGCAGCTCGCGCAACTTTGTATCACAGGCGCAAAAGGCCTGTCCACGCGAAATCCCGCGCGGATGCCGTTATGGTTAATTATCGGCCAGCATCTTTTTGTTCAACTTAAAAAACAGCCGGACGGTCGCGTATTGCAGATAGACAAGCGGCGCGTACAATAGCGCGTAAAGCGCCGACATCGGCTCGACAAGGCCGATTTTCGCCAATCCGGCGCTGACGACGAAATTGCCCAGCACGAACAGCGCGACTCCGGGGCAGATCAATGCGTAGACGCCTGTCGAGCGTTCGGGGCCGTTGACCCAACGCTCAATGTACTTTGCGCGCTTCATGACGAGCCAGCCGAGAAGGCCGAAGAATATCTGCAAACAGAAAATCGCGACGAAAAAGACGGCCAGATCGGCGGGTGCGGCGACGCCGCCGAAATTGTGCGCGAGGCACATCTTGAGCCGGTAGACGGCGATGCCCAGAACCGTCAGGATGGGGATGACAACGAGAAGTGTTGGGGTCGTCTCGGCGTCGGCTTTGTATTCCATCATCGCGCGGAATCCCAAAACCAGTTTGATGAGCCCGAGCGCGGCCGCGACCGCAACAAAAAACGCCGCGCCCAAAAAGCCCAGCGCCATGAATATTTTCTCGTGGCTCATCGCGGCGACGGCCGAAAATCCGACGCCGATCATCGCAAACGCGAAAACAGAGATCATCTGGCCGAGGCTGTTGTTCTTGGCGCAGTCGAATCCGCCCTCCGTCAGCACGCGCGCCAAAAAATCGAGATACGTCTTGAGCCCGATGTATCCGATCGCGGCCAGCGCCGCCAACGCGAGGGGAAAGAAGAATTCGCGGTTTTCCCAAACGTTCGGAATGAAAACGGCGCCCACGATAAACGCGACGTTGACCGTCATGGCGTATGTGAGAGGCAGCGCCATCAACTGCGTCTCGCCGTTCGATTTCCGCAGATTTTCGTAAGAGACGGTCTTCTTCCATGCCCTTGTGCGCCGGACGTTCCATCCCAAAAGAGCGACATGGGTGACGGCAAATATCAGAATGCCGCACAACGCCACAAACGCGATGGATTGAGTCAAAAAATCGCCGCTGTGCAGCGCCGCGAGGTTCGACGCGAACGAGGGGATCGGCGAGCCGGGATGCGGCGTCATCCACATCAGGTACATGTAAAAACTGATCGCCAAGCCGCCCGCGCCGAGCGAGTTAAGGAACAAAAGCGGCGAATAGGCGGATGGGTTTTTAACGGGGGTCATGGCGGGCCTCTCATCTAGGGAAGACTCATGCTTGTGCCGCCACGATTTGCCGCGCATCGATAAGAAAAAGTAAATTTGAATACGCGCGAATGAGGGATCAGAAAACACAAACGCCGAGCGGCACGTCCGTTTGGGGCGCGAGATAAATCGTTTCGCCGTTCTCGTTCGGAACGCCCAGAACAAGAACTTGAGAAATCTCAGGCCCCATTTTTTTGTCGCCGAAATTGACGACGGCGACGATCTGCTTCCCGATAAGGGATTCTTTCGGATAATTTCTGTACGCGCCGCAGGACACGCGCGTGCCGATCTGGGGGCCGAAGTCGATCGTCATGCGATACGTCGGTTTTTTGGTCGCCGCGTCCTCGACCTTCACGATCTTGCCGACGCGCAGGTCCAGCGCTTCGAAATTCGAGAAATTTGCCGTTGGCTTGGTGGATGTCATTTTTTCCGCAGTCCTTTCATAAGGTCGATGATTTCTTCGTCCGTCGTCTGCTCGAAATCCCCGTAGGCTTGCCCGACGGCGAAAAACGGCGACGGCGTGGACAGGCACACAACCTCGTCGGCAATTTGCCTGAGCGCGATCAGCGCGTCGTGCGGCGCGACCGGAACCGCCGCGACGATTTTCTCGGGCTGCCCAAAGTGCACGGCGCGGATCGCTGCGCGCATGTCCGCGCCCGTCGCCACGCCGTCGTCCGCAAGCACGACGATCTTGCCCTTGACGTCCGTCGTCGGCGCGCTCTCTCGGTAAAGGCGGTTGCGGCGCTGAAGCTCCTTGATTTCTTTTTCGACGACGCGGCCGATATCTTCCTGCGAGAGAAAATTGTTCTGCACGATGTTTTCGTTGAACGAGCAGATATCTGGCAGAACGACCGCGCCCATCGCCACTTCGCTTTGTCCCGGCAGGCCAAGCTTGCGCACCAGCATGAGGTCGAACGGCGCTTTGAGCGCTTTCGCGATTTCAGCGCCCACGGGCACGCCTCCGCGCGGCAGCGCCAGCACGACGACGTTGTTTTTCTTGCGGTAGGCCGAAAGTTCTTTTGCCAAGAGCTTCCCGGCTTCCGCGCGGTCGCTGAATATGGCGGCCATGACGCTTCCGTCTCCCCGGGCAGGTATTTTACATGCCCTTTCACGGGAAGGCGATAGGCGGGAAATCCCTGCTTTTACAGGCTTTGCTTGAGCCACAGGCCGAGGCGGTTGAGCGCCGAGCCGCTGCCGCCCATTGCGCGCGCGCCGAACGAAACCGAGCCGCTCGAGGCAAGCTCGGGTTGCATGGCGATGGCCAGAAGCCCCGCCGCCGTCGCAAACGCGGGGCCGGACGTGGATTCCGACAGTCCCGTAAACGCCGCGCTCGCGCTTCGCGAAAACGCTGACGCTTTCGTGACTCGCAACGGGCGACCCAGACGCACCTGCTTGTCGAGCATGCGCTGCGCCAACTCCCGCGCGCCGGGAAGCTGCGACGCGCCGCCCGTCAGAACGACGCGGCGGCCCGCGGCTTCGGAATAGCCGCTTTTGTCCATCCGCCCGCGCACAAGCTCGAATATTTCTTCCATGCGCGGCTGGATGATGCGGATCAGGTGAGACTTCGGCACGTGATTGGCGTTCTCCGGCGCGTCTTCTTCGCCCACCAGCGGAACGTCGATGCTTTCGCGCTCGTCCATCGGGCTTTGAATCGCGTTGCCGTAGAGCGTCTTGAGCCGCTCGGCCTGCGCCAGCGAGGTCGTCAACCCGCGCGCGATGTCGTTCGTCACGTGCGCGCCTCCAAGCGGAATGCCGCCCGCGTGAATGACGTTGCCGTCGAAGAATACCGCGTAGCTCGTCGTGCCCGCGCCCATGTCGATCACGAGGCTGCCCAAATCCATCTCGTCTTCGACAAGGCAGGCCAAGCCGCTTGCATAAGGCGCCGCCACGATGCGCTCGACGTCGAGATGGCAGCGGCCCACGGCCGTCGCGAGCGTGCGCACGGGGCCGAACCCCGCCGCGATCAGGTGCATTTGCGCGCGCAGCAGAGAACCCGTCATCCCGAGGGGATCGTGAATTCCTTTTTGATCGTCGAGGGCGTAGCCGACCGGAACGGACTGCAACAACTCAAGCGGCTGGCCTTGCGTGTCTTCGGGAACCATCGACTGTCCTTGCGCCAGAATGCGCGACAGGTCGTTCTCGCTCACGTCGCGGCCGTTCAGCGGAAGTTCGATATCGACCGTTTGCGAGGCCACGTGCGCGCCCGACAGATTGACCGTCACGCGTTGCAGCGTTTCGCCCGCCATCTGCTCGGCCGCCGACACCGCTTGCCCGATCGCGTATTGCAGGGCTTCCATGTTCGACACGCCGCCTTGCTTCATGCCCTCCGAGAGCTGATGTCCGATGCCCACGACATGCGGCGGGCCTTCGTTTTCGGAACGCGCGATCAGGCATGCGATCTTGCTCGACCCGATATCGAGCGCCGCGAATATCTCGCCCTGCGCCACGGCGGCGTCAGCAAACAGCCAGTTTTTTAAAAAACTCATTTCTTCTTTTTTTCTCCCGTCTTTTTCTTTGCGGCCGCTTTCTTTTCGCCGACGGCGGGCTCGACAACCAGGCGATCCGGGATGCGCAGATCGACGGCGACGACGTTGCGGTTGATAATCTTTTGCTCGGCCATCAAAACAGATAGGCGGCGCAGGGCGTTAGCCACGTCGTCCTCGGGCAGGCGCACGGCGACTTGCGCTTTCGCGCCATCATCCGGAACCTTCATCCGCAAATCCCACCGGCGCTCGCTCACGCGCACGGCCGATACCATCTTGTCGCGGACATCCGGATAATCGTTCAGCATTTCTAAAAACGCACGCGCCGCGCGCTCCGCCCCGGTTCCTACGACCATCGGAAGCGACGAAAAATCGTCCGTCCGCGCCGACGCCAAAACGTTCCCGTCGCCGTCGATGACCGAGACCTTCTCGTTATGCTGCCAGCGCGCGACGGGAACGTGCTCCGTCAGCGTCACGGCGATTATGTCGGGCAGGCGGCGCTCGACCGAGACGGTATCCACCCACGGAAGCTTTTCAAGCCGCTCGGCCGCCTCGTCGATATCGACGGCCAAAATGGGCATGCCTTGCCTGATCCTGAGCGCGTCCGTGAGGCTGTCTTTGCTCGTCTGAAGGCGGCCCTCGACAGCGATATCTTTGATTTCGAGCCCCGCATCCTTTGTGAGATCGAGAACAAACGCCTGAAATTCCTTGGCTTTTTGTTGAGGCCAGCCGACATACCAGCTTATGCCGACGACAATCAAAAAAGCCGCCAGAAGCCCTGCCAGAATGGCAAGGCGCGTCAAAAAACTTATGCCGTCGGCGTCGCGCATGCGCACACGCGCCGAAACGTAGTTCTGCGTAACGCTGCCGCGTAAAGGGGTTCGATGACGCCTCATAGAATCACATGAAATTGCAAGGGCTTCATTGATACCACAAATTGCCCGCCTTTTGAATGCGCTGATTAATCGATATCCAGCCCAATATCGAGGATCGGGGCGCTATGCGTCAGCGCGCCTATCGATATGACATCCACGCCCGTCGCCGCAATCGCGGCTACCTTCTGAAGCGTGACGCCGCCCGAGGCCTCGGTCACCATGCGGCCCGCTACTTTTTCGACCGCCTGCTTCAGCATCGGGATCGGCATGTTGTCGAGCAAAACCGCGTCCGCCGGGGTCGTGGGCAATAAGGCGATTACCTCATCGAGCTGCGCCAGCGTATCGACCTCGATCTCGACCTTCACGCTGTGCCCGACGGCCTCGCGCGCGCGCTCAAGCGCCGGGCCGACGCCAAGAGCCATCGCGATATGATTGTCCTTAATAAGCACCGCGTCGTCGAGTCCGAAGCGGTGATTGCTGCCGCCTCCGGCCCGCACGGCGTATTTTTCGAGCAGTCTTAACCCCGGATTTGTCTTGCGCGTGTCGCAGATGCGCGCCTTGTGCGGCTTGACGGCCTCGACCATCTTGCGCGTCTCGGTCGCGATGCCGCTCAGGTGGCACATGAAATTAAGCGCTGTCCTTTCGGCCGTCAGCAGGGCCCGCGACAGGCCCCGGATTTCGGCTAAAATGTCGCCGTCTTTGACCTCGTCGCCGTCGTTCTTCGCCGCCAAAAAAGAGGCCGACGGGTCCAGCGTCTGAAAAGCCAATCGCGCCAAATCCCGCCCCGCCAGCACGCCGCTTTTTCGCGCCCTTAAAATAACCCGGCTTCGCGCGCGCGCGTCGATGATCGCCTCGGTCGTGATGTCGCCCGCGCGGCCCATGTCCTCGCGCAGCGCGGCTTCTACGAACGGCTTCATGAGGGAGTCGGACAAGGGGGTCAGCACAATAAATCCTCCGCATCGGAAAGCCGGAACGTCGAACGCCGCGCCGCCGCGTCGGTTTTCGGAAAATCGCTGCGGAAATGGGCGCCGCGGCTTTCTTCGCGCTTCAGGGCCGCGCGCGCGATCATCCATCCCGTCAATGCCATATCCGATGTCCGCGTCCAGGGCGATAAAAAGGCAAGCACGTTTTTAAGCCCTTGGCCGTCGCGAATGACTCCGACGTTCTCGGACATCGCGCGGCGGATTTTTTCAGCACCTTCATTTAACGCATGAGGGGCGTCCGCGACAATTTTGATCCCGCTTGCTTCGGAAAACGCCGCGTTTTTAATGTCTTCGGCGACGCGAACGCCGATGCTCGCGGCCTCGAGCAGCGAGTTGCTGGCCAGCCTGTTCGCGCCGTGAAGCCCCGTGCAGGCAACCTCGCCGCAGGCCCATAGCCCCCGAATGTCCGTCCGTCCGCGCGCGTCGGTCAAAACGCCGCCCATATGATAGTGTGCCGCCGGGCGCACGGGGATCGGCGCCGAGCAGGGGTCTATTCCTGCCGACATGCAGACCGCGTAGATGGACGGAAAGCGTTCCTTGAATTTTTGGCCCAGGCACTGCCGCGCGTCGAGAAAAACTTTGTGGCCCTTCGACAATTGATCCCAAATCCCCCGCGAGACGACATCGCGCGGTTGAAGCTCTTCGACAAAGCGCTCGCCCGTCTCGTCGATCAGAAGAGACCCGTCGCCGCGCAGGGCTTCGCTCGCCAAAGGCATCGGATCGCGGCCGATGTCGATGGCCGTCGGATGGAACTGCATAAACTCGAGATCGCCGAGCGTCGCGCCCGCGCGCGCGGCCAGCGCAAGACCGCTTCCCCAGTTCTCATGCGGGTTGGTCGTGTCCCTCCACAAAGCCCCCGCGCCGCCCGTCGCCAGCACGGCGCAGGACGTCTTAAGGACAATGTCCTGCCCGTTTTTGCGCAAGACGACTCCGATAACCGCGCCGTCCTCGACGGCGAGCTTTAAGGCCCATGCGTTTTCGACGATCTCAATCGACGGCGTTTGCCTCGCAAGAGACATCAGCGCCTTCATAATCGCAAGGCCTGTTGAGTCCTTTGTCGCATGGACGACGCGGCGCTTGCCGTGCGCGCCTTCAAGCCCGAGGACGAATTCTCCTTCCGCGTCGCGGTCGAAAACGACGCCTTGCCCGATCAGCCGCTCGATAATCCGCGGGCCGTCCTGCGTAATCCGGCGGACGATAGCGGCGTCGTTCAATCCGACGCCCGCCGCCATCGTATCCTTGGCGTGGAGATCTGGCGTATCGTTAGGCCCGACGGCGGCCGCGACGCCGCCTTGCGCCAGAGAGCTGCTGCACGCATCACCAAGCGCGCGGGGCGCGACAAGAACGACCGGCATCGGCGCTAAAGCCAAGGCCGCCGAGAGTCCCGCAAGCCCTGAGCCGAGAATGACGGGTTTCATCATTTCACCGCGATCATGCGCGCGACGGCTTGCCGGGCGCGGGAGGCGACGGGTTCGGGCACGGTCACTTCGGTTTCCATTTTCTCCAAGGCCGCGCGGATGTTCGCCAGCGTAATGCGCTTCATGTAAGGGCAGAGCGCGCACGGACGGACGAAGGACGTTTGCGGATGATCGACCGCCACATTGTCGCTCATCGAGCATTCGGTCAGAAGCACGGCCCGCGCGGGCTTGTTCTTCGAAACCCAATTTGCCATTTCCGCCGTCGATCCGGCAAAGTCGGACGCCGCCACGACGCCCGGCGCGCATTCGGGATGAGCCAAGACGGCAATCCCTGAATTTTGCTCGCGGAACGAGGCGATATCGGAGGCCGTGAATTGTTCATGAACGACGCAGCGGCCTTTCCATGCAATCACTTCTGTTTTTGTTTCGTTCGCGACGTTCTGGGCCAGATATTCGTCGGGCAGCATGATGACTTTCGGTGCGCCCAAAGATTCAACAATTTTTTTCGCGTTGCCCGACGTGCAGCAGATGTCGGCCTCGGCCTTAACGGCTGCCGATGTGTTGACGTACGCCACGACCGGAACGCCCGGATATTTTTGACGCAAGGCCCGCACGTCTTCGGCCACGATGGACTCCGCGAGCGAACATCCCGCCTGCGGCTCGGGGATCAGGACGGCCTTGGAAGGGTTAAGCAGCTTGGCCGTCTCGGCCATGAAGTGCACGCCCGCCACAAGAATGACGTCCGCATCCGTTAGGGCCGCCTCGCGCGCAAGCGCCAGAGAGTCGCCTTTTATATCCGCGACGCCGTGAAAAATCTCGGGCCGCATGTAGTTGTGGGCGAGGATGACCGCGTTGCGCTTTTTCTTGAGAGCGAGGATGGCCTCGATGTCGTCGGCGAAGACTTTCCACTCCGCCTCGGGGATGACGGCCTTCACGCGGTTAAAGATCGCGTCGATGCGCGGCGAGGCTGCCGCGTGCGTGGAAGAAAAAGCGTCCATTTTTACCCTAATTTATGCTCATTTTGAGCATTAATCGGTCCCGAAAAACGGGGCGCTCACGCCCCGCTGCCTGACGCGCCAGTATAAACATCAAGCCTTTTAAAAGCCATACGGAAAATCTCCGCTATCTGCTTGTTGTGACAGGGGGATAAATGTGCGACAAAGAACGCATGAAACGCTCCGTTCGAATCGCCGGGCACAACACAAGCGTATCGCTCGAACCCGAATACTGGGACGAGCTGGCGACTTTTGCCGCGCAAGACCGCGTCACGCTCGCCGATATCGTCGCGCGCGTCGACTTAAACCGCAAAGGCAATCTCTCGAGCGCGCTGCGCCTTTACGTTCTCAAGCGCCTCAAGGATCGGAAATGACCAAGTCCATCGGCCTCGACATCGGCGGCACAAAAATCGCGGGCGCTTTCTACAACGAAAAGGGCGCGGAACTCGCGCAGGTCGCCGTCCCGACGCCGCAGATTTACGAAGTGTTTATCGAGGCTTGCGCGAACGTCGTCGCCGAGCTTGAGAAAAAATGCGGCAAGGCGGATTCCGTAGGCGCCGGAATCTGCGGCGCCATCGACCGCGCGACCGGGCGCATGAAAACGGCCCTTAATCTTTCATGTGCGAACAATAGGGCCGTCAAAACCGATCTCGAAAAACGGATGAGCCGGAAAATCGCGCTCGAAAACGACGCCGTTTGTATGGCGCTTGCCGAGGCTATGGAGGGCGCTGGCAAGGGCTATCCGTCGGTTTTCGGACTTATCCTCGGTACAGGAGTCGGCGGCGGCTTTATTTTGGACGGAAAAATCGTTGTGGGAGCGAACGGCACATGCGGCGAGGTCGGCCATTTGCCTTTGCCTTCGTGGAGTCCAGCTGACGGCGAGCGCAGGGTATGCGGCTGCGGCAGGGACGATTGCGTCGAAGCTTATATTTCGGGGCCATCCTTGGCCAGGCTTTACGAAAAACGAACCGGCAAGAAAGCCGACGCCAAAAAGATAGGCGAGTTGGCCAAAAACGACGACAAAGACGCCCTCGAGGTTCTCGACATATATTATACGCTCGTCGCCAAGGCGATGACGGTTATCCTGCATACCTTCGATCCCCACGTCATTACAGTAAGCGGCGGCCTCAACGCCTTGCCGGGGCTCTATGACGAAGTGCCGAAGCGCTGGGGCCAATACGCGATATGCAGAAATCCGAAAACCAAGTTCGTCCCCGCCAAATTCGGGGCCATGGCAGGCCTTCGCGGAGCGGCATGGCTTGGAAAAGACGTAACGGGGTGAGATTAACCAAGAATGTTTTTATTTTGATTTGCGGTATCCCTTTACAGGAATGTTCAAAGTTGGCTACCATGCGCGTTCATTGATATTTTCGACAATATTTTATTGGGATGTCATTATGGAAGATAATAGGGGAACAAAAGTTCTGGAAAATCAAAAAGAGAACGATCCGGGAAAAGGCGATAGGACAGAACCTGTCGATGCGCCTTCGCCTGCAAGCGGCGAAAAGAGCGCTAACCCCGAAGAAAGGGAACAAATCGCGACAGTAAGTAACGCGAAGGCGATTCCTCCCGGTCTTGAGAATTTATTTTCGGGGGAAATAATATCCGTAACAAAACCGAATGGCTCAATTAAATTTGCTTTTGTCATCAATCAAAACGGCCAGCCACATTTTTCGATGAACGGTTCCGCAGAGGGTCCGTTAACGGGGGAAGGAGAAGTTGCCGCTGTCGGCCAGGATGTGGAGGGAAAGACGCTCCAGTTGGTTCGGCTGAACACACAGGCCTCTTCATCGTCTCCCCAGGGAGCTC
>CAYUPD010000005.1:0-22685 GCA_964446645.1 uncultured Rhodospirillaceae bacterium | reverse complement strand
GGAGGAATGGTCGTCGGCTTCGGCACCGGCAATACCGTCAATACGAACCTTTCCGGCGCTTCCACCTCCAGCGCGGCGAGCGGCCTCTTCCCCCGCCCCAACAACTCTTCGCTCGGCACGGCTAACGACGTTCTGGGCATTTCGGGCACAACCGGCAAATGGAACATCAACGGCATGATCGACGCCCTCGAACAAGAAGGCTTCCTGACCATTCTGGCCGAACCGAACCTCACCGCTATGTCCGGCGAAACCGCCAACTTCCTCGCGGGCGGCGAGTTCCCCATTCCGATCCCTCAGGATAACGGCGCGATCACCGTCCAGTTCCAGTCCTATGGCATCTCGCTCGCCTTCACGCCCACCGTCTTAAGCGGCGACCGCATCAGCCTCCATGTCCGCCCCGAAGTCAGCGAACTGACCGACGTCGGCACCGTTCAGATCAGCAACATCACGATCCCGGCGCTGGCGACCCGCAAAGCCGAGACGACCGTCGAAGTCGCGAGCGGCGAAAGCTTCGCCATCGCGGGACTCATGAACAACAACCAGTCCCAAGCCGTCAACAAATTCCCGATGCTCGGCGACTTGCCCGTCATCGGCGCTTTGTTCCGCTCTAACCATTTCGTCACCGGCCAGACCGAGCTCGTCGTCATCATCACGCCGTACATCGTCAGGCCTTCCAAGAGCCAGTTGGCCCTGCCTACCGACGGTTACTCGCCGCCTACAGACCGCGAGCGTTATGTCGATTATCGCTACAGCAACAGCGATCCGAAGGCGAGGCCCGTGAGCGGCTCTCCTGTCGGCGTTAAAAAGCTCCCGTCCGCGAAACCCGCCGCCGCAGACGCAACCGCCGCGCCGGAAAAAACCGCCGCGCCCGCCCCTTCGCCGAAAACCACGTCGAATCTGACGACCAAGCCTCAGGCCGATGAGGCTCCGGCTCCTGCTGCCGCTCCCATCCCGAAAGTTGTGGATCAGGAAGCGACTCCCTTTGAGGAAAGCCCGGGAATCCAGCTTCCTTCGACGACCAATCTTAAAACCAAGGCTGCCCCCGCGACGGAAACCAAAAAACCGGCCCCGGCAAAGCCCGCTCCCGCGCCTCAACCCAAAGCCTCTTCCCAAAACGCCGGGAAGCCTCTTGCCTCGACCACAAACCTTAAACTCCAGTCGCAGCAGGATGTAGCCCCCGCCCAGACTCCGAAAAAGGAAGCCCCTGCCGCCAAGCCTCAGAAGGCCGCCCCCAAAGCCGCCGCTCCTAAAGCCGCCGCCAAGGCTCCCGCTCCCAAACAAAAGACTCCGGCTCAAAAACCCAAACAACCGCTCGTCCTGCACACATCCCGCGACGGGGATAAAAGCAGCGGCGGCCTTCTTGTGGAGTAACCCATGAATCTTTCCCGTTCTTTCTTCCTCGCCGCAGGCTTTCTGAGCCTCGCCGCCTGCCAGGATATTTTCTCGCCCACTCCGACGCCCGATTACACTATCAACGTCTCTCCCACTGCCTCGGGCAGCGTCGCGACCCCTCCGGAATGCGCGAGCTGGAACGACGACCTCGTCAATCCTTCCGACGGACAGGCTTTGCCTCAGTTCGGCTGCGCGACCGCGCGCAACCTCGCCAATATGGTCGAAAATCCCGACGATATCGTCGAAGGCCGCGATCTCGCAAATATGCGCGGCGTCACGGCCGTCGGCGCCGTCCGCCGCTACGACAACAATCAGCCCCGCGGCTTAATCATGCCGGCCGCCGATTCCAGCCAGACCGCCGTGACGACTTCGCCTTCCGGTTCTTCGTCAATCGTCGGCGACGTTACGGGCGGCGGCTCTTCCCCTTCCGTAGGAGCAGCTTCGGCCCCCTGAGTAGTAGATATGTTTTCGTGAGTGGTAGGTATGTTTTCTGGTCATAAAGACGAAGCCGTTATGCATGGTGAGTTTATGGGGTTCGTCCTCGACGACGAATCCCTTTTGTCGTTGCACGGCTGGACCGAACGCCAAGGCTATCCTCAGGCCACCGTTCAACAGGGCGGCCCCGACATGTTCGCCCAAATGCTCGAGTCCTCTCCGCCCCCCAAAATGGCCATCGTCGACATCGACCAGCAGGCCGATCCCGCCGCCGTCACCTCCCGCATCCTCAACCTTTGCGGCGGCGAATGCCGCCTTGTCGTCGTCGGCTCCAAAAACGACGTTTCCCTCTACCGCAAAATCCTCGGCGCGGGCGCCGTCGATTATCTCGTCAAACCACTCTCCGCAGACCTTCTGAACCAAGCCCTCGCCGCCGCTTTGCGCGCCCCTCAGGGCGGCTCCTCCAAACCCGAGGCCAAGGAAGCCCGCGTCGTCGTCTTTATCGGCACCCGCGGCGGGATCGGCACCAGCTCGATCGCTCTCAACACGGGCTGGCTCATCGCTCATGAGCTTGACCTCAACGCCGCTTTGCTCGACCTCGACCTCCAGTTCGGCACCAGCTCTCTCTCCCTCGACCTCGATCCCGGCCACGGCTTGCGCGACATCGTCAGCTCCCCGAACCGCGTCGACGCCCTCATGATCGCCAGCTCCATCGTCCCGGAAAGCGAGCGCTTCTCCATCCTCGGCGCCGAAGAGGCCGTCGACGAAGTCACCCTTGTCGACGGCGCCGCCATCGACGCTCTTCTTAAAGAAATGAAGACCAACTTCGATGTCATCGCCGTCGATCTCCCTCGCCACGCTTTCGCAACGCAGAAAAGACTCCTCGCCGCCGCTCGTGAAATCGTCATCGTCTCAGACCTCTCTTTGGCCGGTATCCGCGACACTTTGCGCATCAAAAACGCCATCGCCTCTCTCGGCTGCATGGCGCGCGTCATGATCGTCGGTTCCCGCGCCGACTCCTCCGGCGCGGGCCAAGTCACCCGCTCCATTTTCGAAAAAGGCATCAAGTCCCCCGTCGACCTCATCGTTCCGGAAGACCCCGCCTCCCTGACCACCGCCGCCAATAGCGGCAAGGCTCTCGGCGCAACCGCCCCCAAAGCCGCCATCACCAAGGTCTTGCGCGACCTCGCGTGGAAGCTCATGAACACCGAAGATCAGGGAAAAACGAAGGAAAGCTCTTCCTCCTTCTGGAATAAACTCACGGGCGAAGCCAAAAAACCCGGCCGCTGGAGCAAGACATGACGGCCCCTACTCCCCTTTCCGGAGATGCCGCCTTCGCCTCCCTGCGCGACCGCCTTCTGCCGGCCTTGAGGGAAAAATTTCCCGTCCCCGCCGCCAAGTTTACCCCGCGCGTCGAAGTCGCCAAGGAGGCCAAGGCCGCCGTCGGCAAATTCCTCGAACTCCACAAGATTGAGCTTAATCTTCTCGACCAGCGCGACCTCGTCACCTCTCTCATCAACAGCTTTATCGCCGAAAGCTCTTCGGCAGAACCCAGAAAGATTCCGGAAGCTCCTGTCGCCCCTCCCGCCCCCGCCGCCGCGCCTGAATCTCCGGACACCCCCCAAACCCCAACCGCCGACGACCCTTATTCGCGCAACCCCAGCCGCGCCAGCGTCGAACAGGCCAAGCTGAAACTGCAGCCGATCATCCTCGAACGCATCGACACCTCTTTGGCCGCGCGGCTTCCTCGCGAGGCTCTTTCGCGCGATCTTACCGGTCTTGTCGCCGAGCTTCTGGCCGAAACCAAAATCCAGCTCAACGCCGCCGAACGCGCCGACCTCGTCAAGCAACTCCTCGACGACATGCTGGGACTTGGCCCTCTTGAGCCTCTTTTGGCCGACGAGGGAATCTCGGAAATCATGGTCAACGGCGCCAAGCAAGTCTTTATCGAAAATAAGGGCAAATTGACCCTTTCCGACGTGCAGTTCCGCGACAACTCTCATGTGCTGGCCATCGCCACACGCATCGTCACCGCCATCGGTCGCCGCATCGACGAAAGCTCGCCTTTATGCGACGCGCGTCTCGCCGACGGCAGCCGCGTCAACATCATCATCCCGCCTCTCGCCATCGACGGCGCAACCATCACTATCCGCAAATTCTCGAAGAAAAAAATCACGCTGGACACCATGCTCAAGTTCGGCAGCCTGTCGCCTTCCATGGCCAAGCTCCTGCGCATCGCCGGGCGCTGCCGATGCAACATCCTGATCTCGGGCGGCACCGGATCGGGCAAAACGACCCTTCTCAACGCCCTCTCGCAGATGATCGATCACGGCGAGCGCGTCGTCACCATCGAAGACGCCGCCGAACTGCAACTCCAGCAGCCCCACGTCGTCCGTCTCGAAACGCGCCCCCCGAACCTCGAAGGCGCTGGCGAAGTCACCATGCGCGACCTCGTCAAAAACGCCCTCCGCATGCGCCCGGACCGCATCATCGTCGGCGAAACGCGCGGCGGCGAGGCTTTGGACATGCTTCAGGCCATGAACACCGGCCACGACGGCTCCATGTCCACCGTCCACGCCAACCGGCCCCGCGAGGCCCTGATGCGCCTTGAAAACCTCGTCGGCATGGCTTCTTCCAACCTCTCGCCCCGCGCCATCCGCCAGCAGATCGCCTCCGCCGTCGATATGATCGTCCAAGTCGGCCGCATGCGCGACGGTTCGCGCCGCATCACCTACATCACCGAAATCACAGGCATGGAAGACGATACCGTCACTTTGCAAGACCTCTACTCGTGCGAAATCACCGGCGAAAGTCCCGACGGCAAACTGATCGTCGATTTTAAAAACCACGGCTTGCGCCCGCACTTCTTGCCAAAAGCCGCCTACTTCGGCCTCGACAAGCAACTCATGGAGACCATGGACAGATGAGCATGGACCCAAATACCCTGATCTGGATCGCAGGAGGCGGCGGCTTTGCCGTCGCCGCGCTCGTCATCCTGGCCCTTTCAGACGAATCCTCGGCCATCGACAAAAGACTCGCCCGCGTCGAGGGCCAGTCAAAGCGCTCCATCGATACCCGCGACCGCGCTCTCAACAGCGTCCGCTCGACCAAGGACAGCTCGATCCCCTTCATCGACAAGCTCGCCAAGCTCCTGCCTAATCCAAAGAAACTCCGCGCGCGCCTCATGGCTACGGGCAAAAATATCTCTCTCGGCGAATACCTTTTGATGAACGCCCTTTCCGTCGCTCTTTTCTATATGGGCGTTAATCTTGCCGGAGCAAGCGAAGCCCTTGTCCTTCCCCTTTCCTTCATCCTCGGTCTCGGCGTCCCTCATGCCGTTACCGGCTTTATGGTCTCCCGCCGCATCAAAAAATTCCTCGCCAACTTCCCCGAAGCCATCGACACCATGTGCCGAGGCATCCGATCCGGCCTTCCTATCACCGAGTCCATAGGTGCCGTCGGTCGCGAAATGCCAGACCCCGTCGGCATCGAATTTCACCGCATCAGCGACGGCGTCCGCATGGGCAAGACCCTCGAAGACTCCATGTGGGAGGTCGCCCAGCGCATCGACACCCCCGAGTTTCGCTTCCTTATCATCGCCATGGCCATCCAGAAGGAAACCGGCGGAAACCTCGCCGAAACTCTCGGCAATCTGGCCGAGCTGATCCGTAAGCGCCGCCAGTTACGCCTCAAGGTCAAGGCTATGTCCTCCGAAGCCAAGGCCAGCGCCATGATTATCGGCTCTTTGCCCTTCATCATGTTTTTGCTCCTTTCCGTCGTTAATCCGGATTACGTCGGCGTTCTGATCTATGAGCCTAAGGGCCACATGCTGCTTGGCGGCGGCCTCGCCTGGATGTCTCTCGGCTGGGGTGTCATGATCAAAATGACCCACTTCGAACTTTAGGAGGATCGGCCATGAACATCGAACGCCTCCTTCACGATCCGAACACGATATCCCTCCTTTCGGGTCTCGGCGTCTTTGCCGTCGTCGTCCTCATTTGGACCGCGCTCGTCGATGCCGACCCTCTCTCGAACCGCCTCAAATCCATCGCCGCCCATCGCGACGAGCTGGCCGACCGCGAGGAAAAGAAAACGAAACCCTCCCGCCGCGAAAGCCTTATCGGCCCCAGCGCAGTCAAAAACCTCGTCCAAAAACTCAAGCTCGAGCAGGGCAAGCAGACCAACGAAATCCGCCTCAAGCTCGCTCGCGCGGGGTACCGTTCGCGCGAAGCCATGATGGTCTACCTTTTGCTCCGCCTCGTTCTGCCCATCGCTGCGGGAATTTTGGCTTTCTTCGTTCTCTTTGTCGTTCAGGCTTTCGACCAGCCTTTCATCTCCCGGCTTCTTTCGATCGTTCTTTCCATCGCCGCCGGTTTCGCGCTGCCGGATATCTTCCTCAAAAATATGAGCCAACGCCGCGCCGACATCCTCCGCAAAGGATTGCCCGACGCTCTCGACCTCTTAGTCATTTGCGCCGAGGCCGGATTGAGCCTCGACTCCTCGCTCGACCGCGTCAGCAAGGAAATGGCCCCGTCTTGCCAAGAATTGGCCGAGGAAATCGGCCTCACCGGAGTCGAACTCGGCTTCTTCCCGAACCGCAGCCAAGCCCTACAAGGCCTCGCCGACCGCGTGCCTATTCAGGGTGTTTTGGGACTTGTTAACACATTGATTCAAACGGAAAAATACGGCACGCCTCTCGCGCAGGCCCTGCGCGTCCTCTCCGCCGAAATGCGCAACGACCGCATCATGGCCGCCGAAGCCAAGGCCGCCAAATTGCCCGCGACGCTTACTGTTCCGATGATTTTGTTTATTCTGCCGCCGCTTTTCGTCGTTCTGCTCGGCCCGGCGATCTTGAAGGTTATGAAGCTCTGATAAAATTTATGTGCCGCTGTCTCTTTTGTCCCCTAAGGTCGGGCGAGCGCGCTTAAACGACCCCAGCACTTCCTGCAACACCGAGTTCTCGTGCCCATAGGACGGCGTCTCCCGATCCACCGGCTCTGTGTCCGACGCCTCAGGCAAATCCAGCTTCGCTATCTCTTTGACCACGCCTTTGTCGTCGAATTGAACTTCGACCGCCTGCTGCTTCAAAACCTTGGGCATGAAAAACGATACCTGCTTCGTCTGCCGCCCCACGTAATACCACGTGTTCTCGTCCACCGTGCTTACCGCCGTCGGCGAGCCAAGTTTAACCGCCACGTCCTCGCGAGTCGTCACTCCCGGCCTAATCTGGGCAAGCTGCTCGGGCTCGAGGAGCATGCCTCGGTTCGCAACCGTAGGCTCGCATGCGCCGAGCGCGAGCAAAACCGGAAAAAAGAGGCAGAGTCTTTTTTTCATGTGAAAAAGCTTTCGATTTCTGTAGTCTTTACGCATTATACGATGACGGTCAAGCCTGATTGGAAAAAAACGAGCCTATTAAATGAACGAACCTCTTCCCGAATTCTCCCGCGTCGTCAGCGTTACGCGCATTCCCCCGAAAGGCTCCGAAGAAAATATCGAGGCCAAGCCCGCCGAAAAGGAAGCCTTGGCCCGGCGCTTCGCGCTTTTGGACCTGCCCCTTTTGAAGGCCGGATTGACGCTCGTCCCCGACGTAAAACAGGCCGTTTCCGTCAAAGGCCTTATCGAGGCGGAGGTTGTCCAATCCTGCGTCGTCACGCTCGAACCCGTCGAATCCTCTCTCAAAATCCCCGTCGATTCCGTCCTTGTCCCCACAGAAAACGCCTCCTCAGACCCCCAAGAAATCGTCTTCGACGACAACTCCGATACTTACGAAAACGGCCGCATCGACATCGGCGAGCTCGTCTCCCAGTACCTCGGCGTTAACCTCGACCCCTACCCTCGAAAAAAAGGCGCCCAACTAGGAGCCGCCGAATTCGGAAAAAAACCCGAAAAACTCAAGCCCTTCGCCAAACTCGCCGCCGCCCTAAAATCCAAGAAAAACAAGGACAAACGCTAATTCAGGCCTTTGCCGCTTGCATCCCGCCCAAAAAGGCTTTAAGTAGACCTCGTTGCGCGCGACCGGCGACGCCGGGGACGCGTATTATTTTTCATTTTTTCCTGTGAGTTGAGACTATGGCCGTTCCCAAGAAGAGAACCTCGAAATCCGTGCGCAATATGCGCCGTTCGCACCACGCACTGAAATCCACCAATTCTGTCGAGTGCTCCAATTGCGGCGAACCTAAGCTCCCGCACCACGTTTGCTCGGCTTGCGGCCACTACGCAGGACGCTCCGTCATCAAGTCCAAAAAGAAAAAGTCGGCTTGATCGAGCGGCCTCCTAGCATGCCTCCGCAATCCCCGCGCTTCTCCTTCCTTTCTGTGGCGGGACTTCCATGACCCTGTTCCCTCTCTCTAAAGAAGAGAAATGCCTCTCCATCGCTCTCGACGCCATGGGCGGCGATAACGCCCCTGCCATCGTCATCGACGGCGCCGCCCTCGCCCACGAACGCTATCCGGAACTCAAGTTCCTTTTCTTCGGCGACGAGGCCAAGCTCGCCCCCATGCTCGCCGCACAGCCTTCTCTTAAAGCCTGCTCGGAACTCCGCCACGCTCCCGATAACGTTCCCGCCGACATGAAGCCTTCGGTCGCTCTCCGCCAAGGCCGCGCCTCCAGCATGCGCTACGCCATCAATGCCGTAAACGACGGCGAGGCCTCGTCCGTCGTCTCCGCCGGAAATACCGGCGCCTTGATGGCCATGGCCAAGTTCGTCTTCAAGACGCTTCCCGGCATCGACCGCCCCGCCATCGCCACCATACTCCCCACCAAAACCGGCGAGACCGTCATGCTCGACCTCGGCGCCAACATCGAATGCGACGCCGAAAACCTCGTTCAATTCGCCCTTATGGGCGCTATCTTCTGCAAAACCGTTCTTGGCCGCACCGAGCCTTCAATCGGCCTTCTCAACATCGGCACCGAAGAACTCAAAGGCCACGACGAAGTCCGCATCGCCGCCTCCATCCTTCGCGACCGCCCCATTCCGGGCCGCTTGCTCGGCTTCGTCGAGGGCAACGATATTTTGGCCGGGACGACGGACGTCGTCGTCACCGACGGCTTTAGCGGCAACATCGCCCTCAAATCCATCGAGGGCACCGCCAACCTCATCACCTTCTTTTTGAAGCAATCTTTGTCGTCTTCGATCTTTTCCAAGATCGGCGCTCTTCTTGCCTACGGCGCGTTCCGCCGCCTCAAAAAACGCGTCGATCCGCGCCGCTACAACGGCGCGATGTTCCTTGGACTTCAGGGCGTTTGCGTCAAAAGCCACGGCGGCACCGATGCAGAGGGTTTTGCGTGCGCCATCGGCGTCGCGCGCGACCTCGTTAAACACGGCTTTAACGACAAAATCGCCGAGGAACTCTCGGCCCAGTACGGCATGAACCACGGCCTTCCTCAAACGCTGGACGACGCTTTATGATTCGCTCGGTCTTTCTCGGCTGCGGCTCTTACCTTCCTTCGTTGGTCATGTCCAACGACGCCCTCATCCGAAAAACCGGCCTCGACAGCTCGAACGAATGGATCGAGCGCCGCACCGGAATCAAGCAACGCTATTTCGCCTCAAAAAACGAAAAAACCTCGGACATGGCCACGATCGCCGCACAGCGCGCGCTCGATAAATCCGGCCTCTCAATCAAAGACATCGACGCCATCGTCCTTGCCACCACCACCCCCGACGACAACGCCCCCGCCACCGCCACGCGCGTGCAGGCCAATCTGGGCATGACGCGCGGCTTTGCCGTGGACGTGAACGCCGCCTGCTCGGGTTTCGTTTACGCGCTCGCCATGGCCGACAATTTTATCCAGCTTTGCCAAGCGCGGCATGTCCTTGTCATCGGCTCCGAAACCCTCTCGCGCATCACCGACTTTACCGACCGCGAAACGTGCTTTCTTTTCGGCGACGGCGCGGGCGCTGCCGTTCTCGGCGCTAAAAAAGGCCTCGGCATGAACGTCGATCAGGGCGTCCTTGCCACCTCCCTGCACTCGGACGGACGGCACTACGACCTTCTTAGAACCAACGAAAAGGGCTTTTTGTGCATGGACGGCCAAGAGGTCTTTCGCCATGCCGTCACCAATCTCTCTGAAGTTGTGGACGAGGCTCTTTCGATGACCGGCCTTAAGCCCGACGAGATCGACTGGCTCGTGCCCCATCAGGCCAATCAGCGCATCATCGACGGCACCGGCAAAAAACTCGCTCTGCCCAAGGAGCGCATCGTCTCGACCATCGCTTTGCACGCCAATACCGCCGCCGCTTCTATTCCGCTGGCTCTTGAGGTCGCCGTCAACGACGGGCGCATCAAGCGCGGCCAACTCCTCCTCCTCGACACCATGGGCGCCGGATTTACGTGGGGCATGGCCGTTGTGAGGTGGTAAAAACTCTTAAAAAACGGTGCCGTACAAACAGTCGGTATTATTTACAACATCTCGCAACCAGCCCTTTAACGGCGCAACTTTCCGCGATCCAATCCCCTGGCGGCTGGTGCGTTACGGCGTAAGTGTTTGAGACCACTACCGCGCTTTTAACAAAAGACATCTTATATCCTTTTTCCTCGCAAAAAGCTTGTGCCGCAACGGCAGCTATCGGAAAAGACATATCGGCCCCCCCATATCCGGCCCCGTCAAAACACAAAGGATAGGACGCGCCCCCTATCGTTTTCACTAAGTTATAGCTCGGGTCTCCGTACGTATAATCCTGACACTGAATCGATGCCGCAGGCGAACCCCAGTAAAGCTCTCCGATGTCGTTTCTCAGACAAAAAATGATGCTTTTTTGGTCTCCGTCCATCATCGATTGACCAAGGGTGGAACATGGCTTCCCTATGCAAACCATGGGTGCCGCGCTCTTTGCATCAGGAATACACACCGTCGCAAAAGACGGAGTCGCCGCCATCAGTACGACAAAAAGAAAAAATGAAAAAATACGCATAGGATTCTCCTTATAGAAAAAGATTGCCGTATCCAAGATTCAGCGTCTTTTAATTTATATCAATATTTAGATTGCGCGGAAAGGGGGCGTCTTTTTACACAAAAACAAAGACCGCAAATCAATACACGCAGCACGCCAATACCGCCGCCGCTTCTATTCCGCTGGCTCTTGAGGTCGCCGTCAACGACGGGCGCATCAAGCGCGGCCAACTCCTCCTCCTCGACACCATGGGCGCCGGATTTACGTGGGGCATGGCCGTTGTGAGGTGATAAAGGCCTTCTTCTTCCCGATTCAGACTATAGTTTGAATCCAGCGCCTTAATTCATTTTCTGTCCCTGCTTTATTTCCTGAAACCGCAGTTTCAGAAAACGGGGCTGGATTCAGCCTATAGTTTCAGAATTATCCCATTTACTTAGACTATAGGCTGTGATATAACCTTTCTCGTATTTTAAGGATCGTTTATTGCGTATTTTGGAGACTTAATATGAAAACCATCAAAGATGCCGCTCTTCTGCGGCAGGAACTCGACGAAAAACTTAAAAAATTCAGGCGCGTCGCGCGCGACAGGCCCGGACAAGGCTGGATTTGCGCCGTGCGCGAGGCTTTGGGCATGACCATCGGCGATTTGGGACTGCGGTTGAAGGTTACCGAATCGTCCGTCTCGGCCCTTCAGGAATCCGAAAGAAAAGAGACGATCTCTCTCGACACGCTGCGCCGCGCCGCCAAAGCCCTGAATTGCACGCTCGTTTATGCCCTCGTGCCCCAGAAATCCCTCGAAGCCACGCTCGCCGAACGCCGCGCCACCATCGCTTTCGGCGAACTCGCCAACGTCCTCTCTTTGCGCGAAACCATCAAGCCCGAAAACCGCGAGGTCGTTCGCGCTTATGCCAAGACGATCGACCAACGGCGCGTGTGGAAGCCGATGCCCAAAATCGACGACATCGAAAAAGGAAAAGAAAGGCTTCGGCGCGAGACGACTCCTGAAATATACCAACCCAGCGAGGAAATCCTGCAAAGGCTAAAAGCCGCCGAAGAAAGGATGAATGAATTATTGCCTTCCGACGACGAGGACGATGGGCTTCCGGATTCTGCCCCGGCGGCGGAGGCGAGGGAGGGATAAAGAGTAAGGAAAAAATGACGAGGAAAGAAAAACAAATGGGATTCCGCATAATCGCGCCTTAAAGGCGCGATTTGCGGAATGACAAAAAAAGGAAAGAAGGAGAGAGGAAAGAAGGGAAAGAAAAACAAAATGGGATTCCGGACAAATTCGTCGCACAGCGACGAATTTTCCGGAATGACGAAGAAAGGCGGGCCCTCAAGGGGAAGGGGAGAAAAAACCTTCTCGAAAACAAAGAAAAACAAATGGGATTCCGGACAAATTCGTCGCACAGCGACGAATTTTCCGGAATGACGAGAAAAAATGCGGAAATGACGAAAAAGGAAAGAAGGGAAGGGAAGAAAAACCTAGCCCGGGATTGCGGCCAGAAGATTCGTCTCGATCAGGCCCTTCCGCATCGCCGACGATATCTCTTCCGTGTTCATTTTTTCGGGCATCGCCTTGCCAAGGCCGAACCAGCCGCAGTCGAACCGGCGGAGGTTCGTTTTGTACAACGTCACGCCTTTTCGCGGATTCTCCCGGGTGAATTTTTGGATAACGACCGCTCCGTTCTGGAAAACCTCAAACTTCACGCCGTAACTCGCCGACGCCCCTTCGCCCGCCGTCACCGCATATGCCTGCACCGTATATCTGTACTCGCAGATTTCTTTGTAGTCCGGCGACGACTTCCATAAATCCGCCGAAACCTTAAACTTTGCGCCCGTTTCGGACGCCTTTTCCCTGATATTCTCCACAACCGGCTTCGCCGCCGCCTCAAATGCGCGCATCAGGTCTATGTTTTCGTCGTTCCTTCGAGCCAGCCAGCCGTAGTAATTTTGTATCTGCTTTATGTCCTCGCTCGACAGTATTTCCGGTTCGGAACAACCCATAATTTCGTTCTCCAAATAAGAATTTTTAGAATAGCCCAAGTTTAGTCCCCCCAGGCCCGAAGGAAACCTTTTTCTCATTCCTTGTTTTTAGCGCCTTTTCAGCGGTGTTTTAGGTTAACGAGAGGCTTTTTTATTTTCACCAGCGCCTTTATACTCGCGCCCATGCTTGCCTATTTTATTCGCAGATTGCTCCTCATCGTTCCGACGCTCCTCGGAATCATGGTTCTGAACTTCATCATCGTTCAGGCCGCCCCCGGCGGGCCTATCGAACAAATCGTCGCGCGCCTTCACGGCACCGACGTCGCCGCGACCGCTCGCTTTAGCGGCTCTTCCGGCGGCGAGGTCTCCGCCCCCGGCGCCCAATCCCTTCAAGCCGAGGCCGCCGCAGCGACATCCCGCTATCCCGGCGCTCAGGGCGTCGATCCCGAACTCATCAAAGAGCTTGAAAAACAGTTCGGCTTCGACAAACCCCTCCACGAGCGCTTCTTTAAAATGATGGGCTCGTACCTGCGCTTCGATTTCGGCAAATCCTACTTCCGCGACGAAAGCGTTTTTCACCTCGTCGTCAGCAAAATGCCCGTCTCCGTCTCGCTCGGCCTTTGGACCACGCTCATCGTCTACCTCATCTCTATCCCCTTGGGCATCCGCAAGGCCGTCCGCGACGGCTCGCCTTTCGACATCTGGACTTCCGCCGCCATCGTCGCCGGTTACGCCATCCCCAGCTTCCTTTTTGCCGTCCTCCTCATCGTCGTCTTTGCGGGCGGGCGGTACCTCGACTGGTTCCCATTGCGCGGACTCGTCTCGGACAACTGGGCGGGCATGGACTGGCCTCACCGCATCGCCGACTATTTTTGGCACATCGCTTTGCCCGTTTTGGCCCTCGTCATCGGCGGCTTTGCCAGCCTGACCATACTTACCAAAAACTCGTTCCTCGACGAGATCAACAAGCAATACGTCCTCACCGCTCGCGCCAAGGGCCTTTCGGAAAAACGCGTCCTCTACGGCCACGTCTTTCGCAACGCCATGCTTATCGTCATTGCCGGATTCCCGACCGCCTTCCTTGCCGTCCTTTTTACCGGCGCTTTGCTCGTCGAGGTCATCTTCTCCCTCGACGGCATGGGCCTTTTGGGCTTCGAATCCGCCATTAACCGCGATTATCCCGTCATGTTCGGGACGCTTTATTTCTTTACTCTTTTGGGGCTTGTTCTCAACGTGCTGGGCGACCTCGCCTACGTTCTGACTGACCCGCGCATCGATTTCGAAACCCGCGAGGGGTGATGATACCTTCCGTTCTCTATCCGCTTTTCGCCAGCATTACCTCCCTCAAAGGGGTCGGGCCGAAACTCGGCTCTTTCTACAAAAAACTTTGCGGCGACACCGCCGTCGATCTTTTATGGCATCTCCCCTCGGGCGTCATCGATCGCAGCTATAAACCCCAACTCCGCCGCGCAGAACGCGGCCGCGTCGCCACGCTGACTTTGACGATTGTCGAGCACAAACCTCCCGGAAGGCCGGGGCTTCCTTATCGCATTATTGCCGAGGACGAGACCGACCAGATCGCCCTGACCTTTTTTAACGTGCATGGCGACTATCTGGCCAAGACCTATCCCATCGGCGCGACCATGGCCGTCAGCGGCCTTATCGAACGCTACCGGCAGGGCTGGGTCATGAACCATCCCGACCATGCCGTGCCCGTCTCGCGCGCGAACGAAATCCCCGCCTTCGAGCCTCTTTATCCCCTCACCGCAGGCCTCAGCAACAAAGTCCTGCGAAAAGCCGTTTTGCAGGTTTTGGGGCGCGTCCCCCATCTGCCGGAGTGGAGCGACTCGGCCCTTATGGCCCGCGAAGGATGGCCCACGTGGAAAGACGCTGTCTTGGCCGTTCATCATCCGTCCCCTGCCGACTTTACCGGCGCGACGGCGAGCCTCAAACGCCTCGCCTATGACGAGCTTTTGGCTGACCAACTCTCTTTGGCCATCATTCGCGCTCACCACAAATCCAGCGCGGGACGCTCTTTTAAATCCAACGGCGATTTAACCGGCAAGCTCGAAGCCTCCCTGCCCTTCGCTTTCACCAACGGACAACGGCAAGCCATCGCCGAAATCTCGGCCGATATGGCCTCAAATAAACGCATGCTGCGCCTCCTTCAGGGCGATGTCGGCTCGGGCAAAACTATCGTCGCACTCTGGGCCATGCTCCATGCCGCCGAGGCCGGATCGCAGGCCGCCCTCATGGCCCCCACCGAAATCCTCGCCAAGCAGCATCATGCCGCTTTATCGCGCTTCCTCGAACCCCTAGGCATCGAGATCGGCCTCGTCATCGGCAAGAGCCGCAATCGCGCACGCGCCCAGACGCTCGAGGCCCTTGCAAGCGGCAAACTTAAGCTCGTTGTCGGAACACATGCCCTCTTCCAAGACGACATCGACTTCAAAGACCTCGGCCTCGCCGTCATCGACGAACAACACCGCTTCGGCGTCAATCAACGCCTTCTTCTCTCGGATAAGGGGCGCGGCGTCGATATTCTCGCCATGACCGCCACGCCCATCCCTCGCACCCTCACTCTCACCGCCTATGGCGACATGGACGTCTCTCGCCTCACCGAAAAACCCGCAGGACGCCAAAAAATAGAAACCCGCCTCATCGACATGGAGCGCCTTGACGAGGTCGTCGACGGAATCAAACGGCAAATATCGAAAGGCGCCCAAGTTTATTGGGTTTGCCCGCTCATCGATGAATCGGAAGAAAGCGACCTTGCCGCCGCCACCGAACGCGCTTCTTTTTTGAAGGGCGCGTTGGGCGAAGACGCCGTCGGCCTCGTGCACGGACGCATGAAAACAGACGAAAAAGACCGCGTCATGGCCGACTTTGCGGACGGCAAAATAAAAGTCCTCGTCGCCACCACCGTCATCGAAGTCGGCGTGGACGTCGCGTCCGCCACCGTCATGGTCGTCGAACATGCCGAACGTTTTGGACTGGCGCAGCTCCATCAGCTTCGCGGGCGCGTCGGGCGCGGCAAAGATCAATCGCATTGCCTTCTTATGTATCTCTCTCCTCTCGGCGAGATGGCAAAGGCGCGCCTTAAAATGCTTCGCGAGACCGACGACGGATTCCTCATCGCCGAGGAAGACCTTCGCCTGCGCGGCGCGGGCGAAGTGCTCGGCACCAGACAAAGCGGCTTGCGCGAGTTCCACATCGCCGAACTCGCCCGCGACAGGGCTTTGCTGGATATCGCTCATGACGACGCCTCTCTCATCCTCGCGCGAGACGCTCATCTGACGAGCGAAAGGGGGCAGGCTTTGAGGACGCTTCTCTACCTCTTCAACAAAGACGCCGCCGTGCCTCTGCTCAGGGCGGGGTAGACGCTACTTATTGTAACCGTTCGCCGACGCTTTAGGCTTGGGGGACTCCGGGCGGGATACCGTTACCAAAGCCCATCCTGCGCTCCCGGAAATAAACGCTCCGCATATTAAACAACATGCTTTCATTTTTAGGGGAACATCCGGCGAAAAAGCCATAACGTTAAAGAATTCGCTCACGCAAAGCCAAAATCCGATAAAAGGAACCCCTAAATCACGCGTTTTTGTCAATTCCTTCACGACGGAAAACATGGCTTCCGCCGTTTCTTTTATCTCGGCCATTATTCCCGTTCTTTTTCCGGCTTTCATTTTTCGCGCCCTACGCTTGAGGCGCGGTTCCGAACGCCGGTGCATATGCCGCTTCGGGCCGCGAGGCTTCGGCCAGCCCCCACCCCATTGCGCCTGAAAGCAACGCCCCCGCCACAAACAACCCGGTGCGAGCAACAGCCGTCCCAAAAGGCGAAAACGCTACAAAAAAACAAAGCTCGCTCGCACCCAATATAACCATCACAAAGCCCGCTCCCGCGTTGCGGTTGACAACCAACTCCTTGGCCGTCCCTAGCATCGCTTTCGCCGTGCCTATAAATTCCGTCACTATTCCTTCTTTTCTTTCCGCTTCCATTTTTCGTCTCCTCTCAAAATACCTCCCCATTCTCGGCTGCTTTCCTTAAGAGTCAACACGCTGCCTGCTCTTTCTTTCCCAATCATTGACTTCGACGTTAAGCTTGTTTTGCTTATATCTTATGCTTTTCAACGCCTTATTCCCGTTGTTTTATACTCGCCCGCTTGGTATAAAATCCGCATTCCGTCCGCAAAGGCGCGTCGGTCGTTTTCCCAAAGGTTTCGTACGATGAGTTTTCGCTTGAACAGACGCCGCCGCGTTTTCGAAGGCAAAGGCAAAGACCTTTTCGAAGGCCCCGAACCCGGCACCCTCGTTCAATACTTCAAGGACGACGCCTCCGCCGATCACGACCGCAAGCGCGGCGTCATCACCGGCAAGGGCGTCCTCAATAACCGCATCTCCGAGTACCTTATGATGAAACTCGGCGAAATCGGCGTCCCCACCCACTTTATGCGCCGCATCAATATGCGCGAGCAGCTTATCCGCCAGGTCGAGATCATCCCCTTCCAGGTCTCTGTCCGCAACGTCGCCGCAGGCTCGCTCGCCAAGCGCCTCGGCATCCCCGAAGGCACCGTTCTGCCCCGCTCTATCGTCGAGTTCTATCTCAAAAAAGAACAGCTCGGCTATCCCATGATTACCGACGAGCATATCACCGCCTTCGGCTGGGCCAGCCCTCAGGAAATCGACGAGATCATGGCCCTCTCTCTGCGCGTCAACGATTACCTCTCGGGCCTCTTCCTTGGCATCGGCATCAAGCTCATCGACTTTAGGCTCGAGTTCGGCCGCCTTTGGGACAACGACGAGATGTTTATCGTCATCGCCGACGAAATCTCCCCCGATAACTGCCGCCTTTGGGACATCAAGACTAACGAAATTATGGACAAAGACCGATTCCGGCGCGATCTTGGCCGCGTCGAGGAGGCTTATCAGGAAGTCGCCAGACGCCTCGGCATCTTGCCGGAGACGGCCATGTTCAAGGCCGAATAGGCCGAGAAACAGAAGGATGACGAGGTTCTTTTTGCAACCATTAACCCCGCCCCTAACCCCTCCCGCAAGGGGAGGGGAATAGCCAGACGGAAAGAGAGTTTTCATGAAAGTCAGAGTCGATGTCATGCTTAAAGCCGGCGTTCTCGACCCCCAAGGCAAAGCTATCGGCCACGCCCTCTCTAACCTCGGCTTTAAAGGCGTCGGCGACGTTCGCGCAGGCAAAGCCATCGTCCTCGAAATCGACGAAACCGATCCCGCCAAGGCCCTCGACGATGCCAAGAAAATGGCCGAAAAGCTCCTCGCTAACCTCGTCATCGAGGATTACAAAGTCAGCGTTCTTTAAAAACGGCTGAACCATGGTCGAAAAAAATTTCGTCGGCAGGCTTTTCGGCAAGCTCAATTTCATCGATACCGTCCGCCGCAGACGCCGACGCCTCGTCGAAAAAATCGACGCCGCCTTCGGCCCTGCCGTCGCCTATGGCCCTTTCCGCGGCATGAAGCTCTCTCCGACCGCCAGATGGAGCTACGCAGACCGCGCCCCCATCGTTCTGGGCCTTTACGAAAAAGAAGTCTTGGACTCCCTTCAGCACGCGCCCCCGGCCTACCGCACCTTTATCGACCTCGGCGCCGCCGACGGCTATTACGCCGTGGGCGTTCTTATCAACAACCTCTTCGACCGATCCTACGCTTTCGAAATCTCGGAGAAAGGCCAAGCCGTCATTCGCGAAAACGCCCATCTCAACGGCGTCTCAGACCGCATCGCCATCGGCGGCATCGCCGACAAAAACTTTATGAAACATATCCCGCCCGAGGAATTGGCCCGATCGGTCATCCTAGTGGACATCGAGGGCGGCGAGTTCGACCTCTTCGACGCGGCCGTTTTTAGCGCCCTTAAGGACGCCGTCATTATCGTCGAGCTTCATGACTGGTTTTTCGACGACGGGGCCAAACGCCTCCAAAAACTCAAAAACGCCGCGCAGAAAACCCACGTCGCCTCGACCTTCACTATGGGCGCGCGCGACCTATCGCAATTTAAGGAACTCGCGCTCTTTCACGACATCGACAGATGGCTTATTTGCGTCGAGGGCCGCAAGCGCCTCATGACTTGGCTTAGGCTCGATCCGCTTTAGGGAGCGGGCGTTGTAACGAGCGTGGCGTCGACAAATTGCGGACGGTAGTATCTCTCATACGTCTCTTTAAGCGCGTGCGCGTTTCCGCCCAGCTTTTCGGCTTCTTCGATGAACTTCTCGGCTTCTTCAGGAGTCCCGATGCCCCATTCCTCCGGAAAAAGATTCCCGCTTATCTCGCTTATCGCGCTTGCGCAAACAAACTTCATCGTCGGATAATTCGACTCGTTCGCCAACGTATACGCGGCAAGAAGGGCCCTCTGCCCCTTGGTCTTAACGACACACTTGTCAATCACTGACTGTTCCATGATATCCTCGGAAATCAATAAAATATCCCGTTCGGTCGAGCATAGCCCGTCTGCAAATCCCCGATCAAGCCGCGAATGCTTTCATCCCCCCTTTATATCTGTGGGCCGATGAAATCCGACAGGTTGTCTGACTTCACTCGCTCTCTCGCCTCGCTCGGCTTATGCCGGACTGCACTTTGTTTTCTCTAGGTTTTTGCCTTTCGGCGAAAGCCTCGCTCCTCGCAACCGCTCGTGACCCAAAACGAGTCGCTTCAAGAAACGGCTGGTATTATTGAGTCTTTTCGCTCATTTTAACCTTGAACAAAATACCCCCCGGTGCGACCATCGGTCATTCTTTATACGATTTTGGAGGCCTTTTATGACACAGTCTCTTCCCCGCTGATTCCTTGATTGGATCGATCTTCCCGGCGTCGTTCAGGATTTCAAAGACTTCGGTTTTGCCCTTCTCGTCTCCCGCGAGAAAAAAGTCGACTATTACTCCAGATCGGGCGCTTCGGCTCTCAATCGGGGCGATTGGCTCGCTTCCGTCCATTCTTGGGGCGCCGCCGCCAGATTGACGACCAATTCCGACGACAAGACCCTTTTTGTTTTTCTCAGCGACTACGCCAAAGACAGGCTCCTCGGACAACCGCCGCGCCCCATCGACCCAGCCGCCCGCGAAGCCGCAAGAAAACTCAACGTCTTTTTCCCGAGCGTAATCGCCTGATTTAAATCTTGAAGTGGCTCTTGAGCTTATCGGCCAAGTCCAGCTTCTCCCATGAGAAGTGACCGTCCTTCTCCGGATCGCGACCGAAGTGCCCGAACGACGACGTCTTTTTGTAAATCGGCCGGTTAAGCTTCAGATGCTCGCGAATCCCTCGCGGCGACAGATTTACCATCTCGCGCAGCAAATCCGGCAGCTTCTTGTCGTCCACATGCGACGTCTCGTGCGTCGAAATGTAAAGCGCCAGAGGCTCGGATACTCCTATCGCGTACGCCAGCTGAATCGTGCATCGGTCCGCAATCCCCGCCGCCACGACGTTCTTGGCCAGATAGCGCGCCATGTAAGCCGCCGAGCGGTCCACCTTCGTCGGGTCTTTACCCGAAAACGCTCCGCCCCCGTGCGGCGCCGCGCCGCCGTATGTATCGACGATAATCTTGCGCCCCGTCAGGCCTGCGTCCCCGTCCGGCCCTCCGATCACAAAACGCCCCGTCGGATTGACGTAGAAAAACTTCTCTTCCGGCAGCCAGCCTTCCGGCAGCGCCTTCTTGACATAGGGGCGCACAATCTCGCGCACGGCCTTTTGGTCGATGCTTTCGTCGTGCTGCGTCGACACCACCACGCGCGCCGCGCGCAAAGGCTTGCCGTCCACATACTCGAGCGTCACCTGACTCTTGGCATCCGGCCCCAATAGCGGCAATTTCCCCGCTTCGCGGTCTTCCGCGATCAATCTCAATATCTTATGCGCGTAGTATATCGGCGCGGGCATAAACGTCGGCGTCTCGCGGCACGCGTAGCCGAACATGATCCCCTGATCGCCCGCCCCTTCGTCCTTGTCGCCGCTTGCATCCACGCCCATCGCGATGTCCACCGACTGCGGGTGCACGTAATTATGTATATCCGCCCACTGCCAGTGAAAATTCTTCTGCTCGTAGCCGATCTCGCGGATCGCCTCGCGCGCCGTCTCTTCCATCTTCTTCGGCGTCACCGACGACGGCCCCCTGACCTCGCCCGCCAAGACCACGCAGTTCGTCGTCGCCATCGTTTCGACCCCAACGTGGCTGTACGGATCCGCCGCTAAAAACAAATCGACGATCGCATCAGATATCCTGTCGCACAGCTTGTCGGGATGGCCTGCCCCTACCGACTCGGACGTAAACATATAGGTGCGCTTCTGACTCATAAAAAGACTCCCTCTAACGGTTCAACAAAGACTAAGAACGTATTCGGAATTAAACAAGCTTGAGGCGAAAACCGCGATTTTCTTGAGTTTCGAGCGGAGCGTACTCTAACGTACATGAGCATCGAAAATCAAGAAAAGCGCGGTTTGCAGCCCAAGATCGTTTAATTCTAAACGCGCATCGGCATCAACACATACAACGCGCTCGTATCCGAGACATCCTGCACGATGGCAGGCGCCGTCGCGTCGGCCAAGGCAAACCGCGCGCCTTCGCCTTCGATCTGTTGCAGAATATCCAATAAATAATGCGCGTTAAACCCGACTTCAAGCGGCGCGCCGTCGTACTTCGCTTCCAGCTCTTCCGTGGCGCTCCCCGCCTCCGGCGAATTCGCCGTCAGGACGACCTTCCCTCCCGATATGCCGAGCTTGATCGCTCGCGACTTCTCGGACGAGATCGTCGCCACGCGGTCTACCGCCGCCGCAAAAACCTTCGTGTCCACGTCCAGCATTTTGTCGTTGCCCGACGGAATTACCCGCTCGTAATCCGGGAACGTCCCGTCGATCAGCTTCGACGTCACCACCGCCCCGTTGAACGAAAAACGCACTTTCGTCTCGGACAGCGCGATCTCGATATCGTCCGCGCTCTCGTCGATCAATTTACGCACCTCGCCCACCGTCTTGCGCGGCAAAATCACCCCCGGTATCCCTTTCGACCCTTCCGGCGCGGGCATTTCGACCCTCGCCAAGCGATGCCCGTCCGTCGCCACCACCCTCAGCACATCGACCTTTTTGTTCTTCGCCGCGTGCAGGTATATCCCGTTAAGGTAATACCGCGTCTCTTCCGTCGATATTGCAAACCGCGACCGGTCGATCAAATCCCTTAAATCACCCGCCGACAGCTTGAACTTGTGCTTCAAATCGCTATCCGGCATCACCGGGAAATCCTCGACCGGCAGACATCCCAATTTGAACGTCGAACGCCCCGACGACAGCGTCAACTGCCCGACGTTCGCCGCCGTTAGCTCGACCTCCGCCCCTTCGGGCAACTTCCTTACAATCTCATAAAGCGTATGCGCGGGCGCCGTTACCGCCCCCGTCTTGCCGACCTGGGCTTCTAACGCCTCGTTGATCTCTATCTCCATATCCGTCGCCGTTAGCGACACCTCCTGCGACGTCACTCGAATCAAGACGTTCGCCAATATGGGAATCGTATTCCGCCTCTCCACCACGCTTTGCACGTGGCTTAGGCTTTTTAACAGGGCGTCTCGCGATAGGGTCAGTTTCATAACGTCTTCCGAATCATAGCCGTCAGTTGCCGGGGGCTATTAGGGTTAGCAAAGAAATTTCGCTATGGCTAGGGGGCTAAATGGTTTAGTCTATTAGCATCTTTGGCTTTTCTCCCTTTTTCCGGGCTTTTTCATGTCTTCTTCCTATAAGCATTTCGCCGTCGTCGGCGCAGGCGCTTGGGGCTCCGCCCTCGCCCTCTCCCTCTCCCGCGCAGGCCGCGACGTCTCTTTATGGGCCTATGAACCGGAAGTCGCCAAAAACATCTCCGATAAACGCGAAAACCCTTCTTTCCTCCCCGGCGTCAAAATCCCTTCCGACATCCGCGTCACGAACGATCTCTCCGATCTCGCAAGCTGCCACGTCTTCGTCCTCGCCGTGCCCGCACAGCACA
>CAYUPD010000004.1:0-23734 GCA_964446645.1 uncultured Rhodospirillaceae bacterium | reverse complement strand
GCAGCATTTGTTTGGGGAAGCCGGACAAGGTCCGAGGTTTGTCCTTGATTCTGTTGATAAAGCCCGCTGGCCGCTCCCGAAGATTCCTTAACCGGCGCGACGAAAAACATGCCAAAGGGTGTTCCTGCGGCAACGCGGACCAAGGGCTTCGTTTGATTGGCCTGTTGCTGGAAGAACTGCCCTGCCGTCTGGGAGGCTTTTCCGAGGCCCTCATAAAGCCCTTCTTTATAGCCCTTTTTCGTTTGCGACGTGATCGTTGCCGTCGAGGACGTAACGGTGTCCACCTGCGTTTCCGAAAGTGCGTCGCCTAAGCCTTGGAGAAATGCCGATGCAGCGGGAAGAACGACGCGCGCAAAGTAACGTTCGTCAACTTCGGTTGCCATGCCGCCCAAAGTCGTCTCCGGATCGAGCGCGATGGCGTTGAGCTGGTATTCCTTGCCCTTTTTATCCGCGAGAGTGAATTTCAAAACGAGGTATTTCTCGTAGCCGTCCATCGTTTTGAAAGAGCCTACGGCGCGTGCGCCGGACAAGGGGCCGGAAACGATTTGGGCTAAAATCGGACCGGGAACGTCGGAATTTGCCTCGGTCAAAAGCTGAGCGTAGCTGACGGTTCCAGCGCTGACGACGGTCTTCTGAGACGTCTTCAGAGAAGATTCCGCGCCGGTTCTTTCGGCGCTTTTTTCGATAGCCTCTTGATACTCGTTCTTTTTATCGCCGATGACGGCAACGTTCTTCATGTTTTGGGGCGTCCAGCTCTCCAGAAGCTGCTGCATTTGGCGCTGCATGGCTTGCGCGAGCGAGTCGTCGAATTTCTCCTGCCCCTGCTTCTGCTGAATTTGCTGCTGTTGCTGCATCTGTTGCTGCTGCTGGACTTGCTTTTTCAGGCGTTCGGTTTCGGCGCGGAGTTCTTTGAGGGGATCGTCTTTTTTAGATCCGTTGCCAAAACCGCTAACGTCGGCCGTTTGTCCCAGCGGCGTCGGCAAGGCGCTCCCGCCGCTCGCAATGGCCTGCTGCGCCCGCTCCGTGTTGGCCAGCTCGGTCTGTTGCCGCATGTAGGGGGAGGAAACGCCGCCGGGGGCCTCTTTGAGCGTCGGGGGCCGCGCAAGCTTGGCGCTTTCGGAGCCCTTCTTGGTTTCTCCGCCGAAAAAGTTGACGGCAGCGGCGCCGATCGCGAAAACGGCGACAATAAGGATCATGAATCTGAAAAGCGGGCTGGATTTCCAGGCCGAGGCAAGATGGCCCGACGAACGCTTTTCCTGTTCGGAATCGGCGGGTGTTTCTATCCCCGGTTCGGTCTCGAAAACGTCTTCGCCGGGATTGTTTTCAAAATCATTTGTCATGTTCGTCGTCTCGCAGAATCTGGGCGCGCACGAGGGCCCCGTTGTCGGACATCAAAAGAACCGGCGCAGAGCCGATCTCATAAACGGAAGTTCCGTCCGCCGAAGCGATGCTGGCATTCCAAGCGGGAGACAACAGCGTCAAAGGCGTCCGGACATAAACTTTATCTCCGACGGCCCAAGCCTTGCTGCGTGCGTCGAGGCCGGAAATTTTTAAGCGGCTGGCCGATTCCGGCGGGGCGTTTTCAAGAATTAAAGTCAACGCTTCGTCTCCGGCCTCAAGGCGCGGACGGCTGATAATCTGGGGCTTCGCATGCGGCCCGCTCCTGCCGATCCGGGCGTCGTAACGCAAGTCGACAGTCGGCCCTCCCGACGAAAGGCGGAAGATGACGGGGGTCGGCAAGTCTTTCAGCAAAACGGATAAATCGCCGGTTCCGACGCGGGTCAGCGGAACGATGCGAATGACGTGCGCGCCGTCGGAGCCCCCTTGGGTCGGAGAAACCTCAAAATTTCCGCCGACGCCGACGTCCAAAATCGGCCAAGGCTCGCCGGTTGCATCGACGATAGAAATAGTCGTAACGAACCCGGAATTAAGATTAATCAACGGAGGCTCGGTTCCAGGGTCGAGCGAAAGCGTAGAGATTCTCGTGACGCCTTTCGGGGTGCCCTCGTAGGGCATTTGGGCGGCTTCTTGCGTTTGCTGGAGCTTTTTCATGAAGGCGCGGATTTGGTCGGGCGATAGCGGAATAAGCCCCGAAGCGGCGCGGTCGAAAGATTTAGCGATGTGTTCTTGCTCTTTTTTATTGAAATCGGTTTCGGCATTAAGCTGCGCCTGTTGCGCGGCCAGCTCGGCTTGCGCGGCCAAGTCATTCGGGTCCGTCGAAAAGGCCGAGGCGGGCGGCGGCGAGGGAATATCGATTCCGGAGGCGGCGGGCTGAGAAAAAACAGGCGGCGCGGCGGCGGCGGAAGGGGTTGTTTCTGCCGCGTTTTTAGACGCAGCGGTGTCTGCGCCGAAAGCAGGCGAAAGGCCTCCCGAAAAAGCCAGCAAAGAGCTAGCCAAAAACAGGGAGAGAAGACCCGATTTTTGCCGGAAAGTTAAAGCTGTTTTCGTCAAAGAACTGCCCCAAAAAAGAAATGGCCTTCCGAATCTAATTGTTTGACCATATGAAAGTTAATAGTAAGTTTAAAAATGTCTTGAGACCGGCGTTTCTTCCACAAAAATGATCTTTTTGCGATAGGAAAAACGAAAAAGGACGAACTTTTTTGTCTCTAAAATTAACCATGAGGAGGCGGTTATGGCCCACGTTCATGTCGTCCTGCTTTATGCGGGCATCCTCGGACTTTTGCTTGTCATTCTATCGTTCAATATGGTTAAGGCGTGGGTTCGCGCCACGGTTCCCGGCGCTCAGGGCGACGTCGATTTGCGCCGCGCCGAAGCCCTGATCGGCAGTTTTTCCGATTACGTTCCTCTGACCTTGCTGCTTATTGCGGGCGCGGAGGCGAGCGGTGCGCCTGCGTCGATCATTCACGTTCTCGGCGCAGCGCTGGTCGTTGCCCGCTTCATGCATGCGTTCGGAAGCAACCGCGCGCAAAGCGCCGATGCTTTGCGGTTTTTGGGCGCGCAAATAACGTACCTCGTGCTCACGGTTGCCAGTTTTAGCTGTCTGTTCTTTTACGCGATGCCGTCGTTGGTCGTGGCGTTCTAGTTTTGCAAAAGACGGCGCAGGAGTTCGACGTCCTCGCGGAAAGAAGCGTCATAGGCCGAAAGCTCCTCGATCTTGCGTACGGCATGGATGACCGTCGTGTGATCGCGCCCGCCGAACTTGCGCCCGATTTCGGGCAAAGAACGCGGCGTAAGCTGCTTCGCAAGATACATGGCGACTTGCCGGGGGCGCGCAACGGCGCGCGAGCGCCGCGCCGAATGCATATCGGCGACGCGCACGTTGTAGTGCTCGGCGACTTTTTTCTGAATTTCGTCGATGGTGATGCGGTGTTCCGATGCGCGCAAAAGGTCGGAAAGAACCTCCTGCGTCATCTCAAGAGAAATCGTGCGGCCGACGAGTTGCGCGTGCGCGACGATACGATTGAGGGCGCCTTCAAGCTCGCGAACGTTCGAAGTAATCTTGTGCGCGAGGAATTCCAAAACCTTGTCCGGCACGGGGCAGCCAAGCTTTTCGGCCTTGGCGTGAAGAATGCCGAGACGCAATTCGTAAGTCACGGCGTGAAGATCGGCGACAAGGCCCCAGCCGAGCCGCGAGCGCAGGCGCTCCTCCATGCGGTCGAGGTCCTGCGGCGATTTATCGGCGGAAACGATGACTTGGCGGTTGCGGTCAACCAGCGCGTTAAAGGTGTGGAAGAATTCTTCCTGCGTTGTGTCTTTTCCGCCGATGAACTGCACGTCGTCGATCATCAAAACGTCGACCGAGCGGAACTGCTCCTTGAAAGAAACAGTGTCCTTAAAGCGAAGCGCGCGGACAAACTGATACATAAATTTTTCCGCCGACATATAAATGACGCGGCGATGAGGATAGTTTGTGCGGATATGCCAAGCGATGGCGTGCATCAAGTGCGTTTTTCCGAGACCGACGCCGCCGTAAAGGAATAAGGGATTGAAGGCGGGATTTTCGGTGTCTGCGACACGGCGAGCGGCGGCATAAGCCAACTCGTTCGGTTTGCCGACGACGAAGTTGTCGAAGGTGAAGCGCGGATCAAGCTCCGCCGGAAGCTCTCCGGCAAACCCGACCGAAGCCGAGATGGAGGGCTCGGCGATGGGGCGGCCGAGCGGCGCGATGGGGGCGGTCGACGCGGAGTCGATGGCGCATTTGACTTGCGCCGCTTTAGCGAGGGGGGATTCGACGGCGAAAGAAACGAAAGCGCCGGGGAAGAATTCGAGCAGCAAAGAACGGAGCGTTTCGCCGTAATGGGCTTCGACCCAATCGCGCATAAAGCGCGTCGGAAGAGTCAAAACGGCAACAGGAGCGCCTGCTGAATCTTTTCCGGAAGAGAAGATCATGGGCTCGAGCCAGCGGCGATAGGCGGTTTCGCCGAAGCGCTTGCGCAAAGAGAGACGCACTTGATCAAAAGACGTTTCTGAAAGGCCCTTTGTTTCTTGCTGTATCATCTCCGGCGCCTGAACTTTCATTACAACCCCGCTGCTTTAACCGCTCTGCCTAGAAAAAAAGAATATCTTCGATCCGAAAAACTTTTCGGGCCGTAGCAAGAAAACGAAATCAGGATTTGCATCGAACAGAGAAAGAAAACGCGCCGGGAAAACGAGACGAAAAAAAGCCGCTCATAATTTCAGTCCCTTTCGCAAAACGCATTGTGTGAAGACGGAGGCGACCATAGATCAATCGCGGGCGTTTTGTCCACTGGTCCGAAGAGAGAACGGCAAAAATTTTTTTAGAAAAAAACTTGAAAAATTTTTTAATCAAAATGAATGAACGAGCCGCGCAAAATTTTGTGATTAATTTTTAGAACGGCGAAAAAGATAAACCGCGTTCGGTTAAGAACGATGCGAGAGCAAACAAAAACGGCGCGCAAAACGAAAGTCTTGCGAAAAGAGGAAAAAAGAAACCAAAAGGGGGAGCTTATTACGCTTTCTTGGCAGCCTTCGTGCGCTTTGCAAGCCGCGATGTCCGTCGCGCTGCCGTTTTCCAATGCAGCGTCCCCTTCGCGGCGCCTTTGGCCAACAGCGAAGTCGCTTTTTTTAAAGACGTTTTTGCCGCGTCGGCGCTGCCCGAGGCAATAGCGGCACAGGCCTCTTTTAAGCCCGTGTGAATGGCGGCGCGGCGCGCGCGGTTGACGCAATTGTGCTTAATGGTTTGTCGCGAGCGTTTTTTGGCGGATTGATGATTGGCCATATCGATTTTCCCGAAATTCTAATTAATTAGGTTAACGCCTCTATCAAAAAGACACCGGCGTTTGCAGACAGTCGATGCGAGGACGGACTCATACGCGCAGGCTTCAAAATGGTCAAGAGCAAAGAACGGCCTTCCCCTAAAGCCTTGCCGACAGCCCGGTTTCGGGGCTTCGTTTTGACCGCCCTTGTACTCCGCGCGGCAAAACTTTATGCTTTCCGGCCTTGAGCGCATTGTAAAAAGGCCATATCTTCCAAGCGCAAGATAAAAACCCCCAAACCACGCGACGGTGCCATGACGGACCATAATCTTTTTCAGGAAATCCAAGAAGACCTCGATCGCCAGAAGCTGGAAGCTTTTTGGAAGAAATACGGTTTCTGGATCATCGTTGCGGCGTTGGGGCTCGTGATTTCGACGGCAAGCTCGACGGCGTATCGCTCTTGGCGCGACGACCGCGACAGAAAACAAACGACGGCTTTTCTTTCCGCCGCGAGCGTGAGGCCTGATCCGGCCCAAACCGTAGCCGCACTGCAGAAATACGCAGGAGAAAATGCCGGGGCCAATCTTGCTTCGTATGCTTTGTTGCGCGCCGGGGCGGCGGCGGTTGAAAAAAACGATCGAGAAGCGGCTATCGGACTTTTCGACAAAGCTGCGGCCGATTCAAGCGCGGATCCGGCTTTTCGCGATCTCGGTGTTTTGCTCTCCGTGCAGATGCAGCTCGATAAAGGCGATCCGGCGGCACTGTCTTCCCGTCTCGCGCCCCTGGTTTCCGAAAAAGCGCCGTGGCGTTTTTCGGCGCTGGAAGCTCAGGCTCTTTTGGCTCTGCGCGCCGACAACAAGGCCGGGGCCAAAAAGATTTTTACCGAACTTTCGCAAGACCCCCGTGCGCCGCAAAGCATAAGCGCGCGCGCGTCGGATATTTTGCGCACACTTAACTGAGCCGGGGCCCCATGAATAAAAAAACAAGTCTACGCGTTTTTTTGTTTTCCGTCATGGCCCTGATCGCGGCCTGCGAGAGCAAGACCAATAAAATCGGAGAGACGATCAAGGGAGATCGCATTGCCGTCATAGAGCCGCCCGGCGCGCAAAAAATAAAAGACGAAAGGCCCGGAAAGGCGCCGCTTTTGGCGCGGCCGGTGTTTAATTTATCGTGGCCTCAAGCCGGGTATGACGGCGAGCATGCGCAGCCCGACGCTCAAGCGTCTTTGCGCCCGCAAATTCTTTGGAAGGCCGACATCGGGGAAGGCTCGAGTTCCGAGTTTAAGCTTTTAGCTCAACCCGTTCTGAGCCGGGGGATCGTTTATACGATGGATTCCGAAGGCCTCGTTCGTGCCTTTGACGCCGAAACGGGCGACAGAAAATGGTCGTTCGATACAACGCCTAAGGATCGCGACGAAACCAGCCTCGGCGGCGGCGTGGCGGTCGACGGCGTCTTCGTCTATGCGACGACAGGGAACGGAGATGTTTATGCTCTTCGCGCCAAAACAGGCGCCCTGGTTTGGAAAAGAGATTTGCAAAACCCGTTGCGCGCCGCGCCTTCTGTGGCCGACGGCCGGGTTTATGCTGTCAGCATCGACAATCAGCTTAGTGCGCTCGATGCTGCGACGGGGGAGATTTTGTGGCGGCATACCGGCATTGCCGAAAGCGCGACGCTGATGGGCGCGGCAGGCCCCGCCGTTCAGAAGGACGCGGTCTTTATCGCCTATAGTTCGGGCGAGGTCTTCGGGCTTCGGGCACAAAACGGCCGCGTTGCGTGGAGCTATTCCCTTGCCTCTGCGGCGCAGGTAGGGGCGCTGCCTGCGATTGCCGACATACGGGGGCTGCCGGTTAGCGAAGGAGGCCGCCTATACGCCATAAGCCACAGTGGACGTTTTGCCGCCATCGATCAAAGGACGGGCGATCGCGTTTGGGAGGCGGATATCGGAGGGATAGATACGCCGGTTGTTTCCGGAGACGCGGTTTTTATTTATGGAGGCGATGGCCAGCTCATGGCTCTTGAGAAAAACACCGGGCGCGTGACGTGGGCGGTTTCGTTGCCCAAAAACGAAGACCCGTCCGACAAAGATTCCGATCTCGTCGTTTGGGCGGGACCCGTCTTGGCGGCAGATCGCCTGTGGATGGTCAACTCAGAAGGAAAGCTGCAAAGCTTTTCGCCCGCCGACGGAGCGGCCTTCGACGCCGTCGATCTGGGAGACCCCGTTTACCTCCCTCCCATCGTCGCCAACCGCACGTTCTATATCGTGACGGACGACGGAACGCTTCTCGCGCTTCGGTAAAACCATGGTTTTTACAATCGTCATAGCCGGTCGTCCCAATGTCGGAAAGTCCACGCTGTTTAACCGCCTTGTCGGAAAGCAAATGGCGCTGGTGAACGACCGCCCGGGCGTGACGCGCGATTGGCGCGAAGGCGAGGGCCGTCTTTTCGATATGCGTTTTCGGGTCATCGACACGGCCGGGCTAGAGGGCGTCCGGGCCAAAGGCAGTCTGTCGGCGCGGGTTGCGCAGCAGACCCGGACGGCCTTGGATCGGGCGGATGCGATCTTGCTGATGGTTGACGCCCGCGCAGGACTTATGCAGGAAGACGAAACAATCGCGAGAGAACTGCGTAAGACCGGAAAACCGATAATATTGCTCGGAAACAAATGCGAAAGCGCGACGTTGCCCGCCTCGTTCGACGAGGCTCTTTCTCTGGGCTTTGGCGATCCCCTGCCCGTTTCGGCGGCGCACGGCGACGGGATGGCGGAGCTGTACGAAGCGCTTCAGAAATACAAGCCCGAAGAAGGCGACGAAGAAGAAACGGAAGAAGAAAAAAGCCTGATCTTGGCCGTCATCGGCCGTCCCAATGCGGGAAAATCGACGCTGATCAATCGTCTTATAGGACAGGATCGCATGCTGACGGGCCCCGAGCCCGGCCTGACGCGCGACGCCATTCCGATTGCGTGGGAGTACGGAGACCGGCCCGTGCGCCTTGTCGATACGGCGGGAATGCGCCGCCGCGCGCGCGTGACCGAAGAGCTGGAGCGCTTAAGCGTTCAAGAGACGTTAAGAGCCGTACGTTTAGCGCATGTCGTCGTCTTGGTTCTCGATTCGACGCAACCGTTCGATAAGCAAGACCTTATCTTGGCGCAGCACGTCGTAGAAGAGGGACGCGCGCTGGTCGTTGCTCTCAATAAGTGGGATCTCGTCAAGGATAAGAAGCTTGTGGCCCGACAGATCCGCGAGAAGGCGCAAGTTTCTTTGGCGCAAGCCGAAGGAGTGTCCCTCGTCGAGGTCTGCGCGCTGGAAGGCGAAGGGCTCGACCGGCTGATGCGGGCGACGATGCGCACATACGATACGTGGAATATCCGGGTGCCTACGAACAAACTCAACCGGTGGCTCGAAAAAATGGAAGAAACGCATCCGCCGCCGATCACGGCGGGACGGCGCATTAAATTGCGGTACATAACGCAAATAAAAAGCAGACCGCCGACGTTTTCCTTGTGGGTCAACAAGCCTGTCGATCTTCCTGAAAGCTACCGGCGGTTTCTGACGAGCGGATTGCGCCAGACATTCGGGTTTGAGGGCGTGCCAATCCGTTGGCAGATGAAAAAGAGCGCCAATCCTTACGAAGGCAAAAAGAAGAAAACGTAATTTTTGCTCTTAGAAAAAAGCGAAAAGCTGGACTCACAGGAAAAAGCTGGCATGATAGGCGCATGACCCGCCCCGATTTTTCCGAAAGACTTTCTTCTTTGAGGCAAGAGATGACGCTTGCCGGATTCGACGGCTTTATCGTGCCGCGAACGGACGCCTATCAGAACGAAGAAATTCTGCCCAGCGACGAAAGAGTCGCCTTTTTGTCCGGCTTTACGGGATCGGCCGCGACCATCGTCGTTTTGAAGGGAAAAGCGGCCTTTTTTACCGACGGGAGATATACGCTTCAGGCCATGCGGCAAGTTTCTCCGGGCCTCTTCGAGTCGTTCGATTCCTCCAAAAAGACGCCGTTGTCTTGGCTGGAAGAAAACGCCTCGAAGGGAATGAGGATTGCCTACGATCCGTGGCTTCACACGGCCGAAAGCGCGGAAAGGCTAAAGGTGTGTTTGGCAAAAATAGGAGCCAGCGCCGTTCCCGTCGTTCGCAACCTTGTCGATCTGGTCTGGAAAGAAAGGCCTCAGCCGCCTGCGGCGCCCGTGTATCAATACGGGGCGGAATATGCCGGAAAAACGTCCGCCGACAAGCGAATGGAGCTTGCCGCGCTTATGAGGAAGAAGGCGATTGCGGCCGCGGTCATCAGCGATCCGGCATCGGTGGCGTGGCTCTTCAATATCCGAGGCAACGACGTGCCTTACACGCCCTCGCCGCTTAGCCGCGCGATACTCAATGCGGACGGTACGGCCGAATGGTTTGTCGAGCCGCAGAAAGTAACGAAAGAGCTTCCGGCGCACCTCGGAGAGAGCGTAAACGTTTTGCCGCCCGAAGAAATGCCAACCTTTCTCGAGGCCCTTGCGCGTACGGGAAAAAGAATTTTGATCGATCCGGCCGTAACGCCAAGCTGGATTGCCGATTGTTTGACGGCGGCGCAGGGAAAAGTCGAATACGGCGAGGATCCGTGTGCCTTGCCGCGCGCCATCAAGAACGCCGTCGAGCTTAAAGGCATGCGCGCAGCGCAAGAGCGCGACAGCGCGGCGATTGCGGGATTTTTGGCTTGGCTCGATGCGCATTGGAAGGACGGCGGCCTTACGGAGCTTGGCGCGGCGGCCGATCTCCAGGATTTCCGAAAAAAAGGAGCCCTGTATCGGGGGCCGAGCTTTGAAAGCATTTCGGCAGTCGGCGCGCACGGGGCCATCGTGCATTACCGGGCGACGAAAGAAAACGACGCGCCGATGGCCGAAGGCGGGCTTTATCTGATCGATAGCGGCGGGCAGTATTTGGACGGAACGACGGACGTGACGCGAACTGTGGTTTTAGGCGTGCCGTCGGTCGATATGCGCAAAAATTTTACGCGGGTTCTGAAGGGGCATATAGCCTTAGCCGCCATCGTTTTTCCCGAGGGAACGACAGGTGCCGATCTCGACGTTTTGGCGCGGCAACATCTTTGGGCGGCGGGGCTCGACTACAATCATGGGACGGGGCACGGCGTCGGATGCTATTTAAGCGGGCACGAAGGGCCGCAGGGCATATCGAAACGCAACAAAACGCCGCTTCGTCCCGGAATGATTTTATCGAACGAGCCGGGATATTATAAAGAAGGAGCCTACGGCATCCGGATCGAAAGCTTGCAGGCCGTCGTCGAAACACCCGAAATCGAAGGAGGCGAAAACAAAACCTTCGGATTCGATGTCTTAACGCTCGTTCCTATCGACCGTAAATTGGTAGACATTTCGATGTTGACGGAATCCGAGCGCGTTTGGCTTAACGCCTATCATCGGCGCGTGAGGGAGGCGTTAAAGCCCAAAGTCGATGCCGTTACGGCGGCGTGGCTTGAAGCGGCAACCGGAGACATGTAGAAAGGCGGCTATGCTTTTTCGCAGCACCCGGGGGTTTCTGCCCGAAACGAACATTCGCCGTGCGGCGCTGGAAGGCCTTGCGCCGGACGGCGGGCTTTACCTGCCGAAAATCTGGCCCCAATTTCTGCCCGGCGATTTGTCGGCATTGCGCGGAAAGCCGTATCAGGACGTCGCGTTTCATATTCTGAAGCCGTTTTTAAGCGACGTGATGCTGGATGAGGATCTCCGCCGCATTCTCCAAAAGACCTATGCCGTTTTCGACTCCGCCGATGTCGCGCCGCTGCGCAGTCTCGGCAAAGACCATCTTCTCGAGCTGTTTCATGGGCCGACGCTGGCGTTTAAGGATATCGCTCTGCAATTTGTCGGGCACGTCTTCGAATATTTTCTGCAAGGAGCGGCAACGCCTAAAACGGTTGTCGGCGCAACGTCCGGCGATACAGGAGCGGCGGCGATGGCGGCGCTTGCAAATCGCAAAAACATCGAAATATACATCCTTTATCCCGCAAACGGCATCAGCGACGTTCAGCGCAGGCAGATGACGTGCGTCGATGCGCCCAACGCGCATGCCATTGCTATAGAGGGAACGTTCGACGACTGCCAGAGAATCGTAAAAGAAATGTTCGCCGACCCGTCGTTGCGCGAGCCGTGGAATCACACGACGATCAATTCGATCAACTGGCTGCGCATTATGGCGCAAATCGTTTATTATTTTGCGACGGCGCTCAAGATCGAGGGGCGGCCGAGCTTTGTCGTGCCGACGGGTAATTTTGGCAACGTTTTTGCGGGCTATGCGGCGATGAAATGCGGCTTGCCCGTGGACAGGCTGGTTATAGCCAGCAATAACAACGATATCTTGACCCGTTTTTTTGCGACAGGCCGCATGAAAACCGAGCCGGTCAGGCAAACGCTGAGCCCGAGCATGGATATTCAGGTCAGCAGCAATTTCGAGAGGCTTCTCTTCGACTTGTGCGACGGCAACGCGGCGCAGGTGCGCACGTTGATGGGGGGCCTCAAGCATAACGGGGAACTCGCCGTATCCGAAAGGCAGCTCGAGCTGGCCCGGAAGGTTTTTGCCGCCGAGAGCGCCGACGACGACGAAACGCTCGAGACGATTGCCGATGTTTATAAAAGATACGGGGTCATCATAGACCCGCATACGGCAGTAGGAATATGCGCCTCCAAAAAATTGAAAGGGAAGCTATCATCTCCGCGCGTTTTTCTTGCGACGGCGCATCCGGCCAAATTTCACGAAACGATTAAAAAGGCGCTTGGGTTGACGTTGCCCGCCCCGCCCCGGATTGCGGATTTGATAAGCAGGCCCGAGCGTTTTGTGCGCCTTCCTGCGGACAAGAGGCATGTCGCGGCTTATATTAACGAACGGAAAAAGAAATGACGGTTACGGTTACGAGACTCGACAACGGCATACGCGTGGCGACCGATACGATGCCGGATGCGGAGAGCGTTGTTTTGGGCGCGTGGGTCGGGGTCGGCACGCGCCACGAGCCGCAGAACGCCAATGGAGTCGCGCATTTCGTCGAGCACATGCTGTTTAAAGGTACAAAGACGCGCTCAGCCTATGCGCTAGCCGCGGAAATAGAAAATAAGGGCGGAGAGATCAACGCGCATACCTCGCGCGAGGCGACGGCGTATTATGTGCGCACATTGCCTGAGGAGGCGGAAAACGCGATAGACGTTATCGCCGATATGCTGCGCCGTTCGGTTTTTGCGCCGAAAGAGCTGGAGCGGGAGAGGCTGGTGATCCTTCAGGAAATCGGGCGGGATCAAGATTCTCCCGAAGATCATACGTTCAATCTTTTGCACGGCCTCGCGTTCAGGGATCAAAAGATCGGGAAGCCGATCCTTGGTTCATCGGAGGTAATCGCGCGCTTGCCGCGCGAGGCGCTTACGAAATATGTCGGGCGGTATTATACGGGCGAAAATATAGTGCTTGTCGCGGCAGGAAAGATATCTCACGAAGCCTTTTTAAAGATGGTCAAGCGCCGGTTTGAGGCTTTACCGAGAGGGGTGCAGGCCGTTGCGGATAAAGCGAAGGTGACTTTCGGAGAAAAAAGAGAAAACAAAGATATCGAGCAGACGCATTTAATTCTAGGTTTTGCCGGGCCCGGATATCGGGCCGGAAAGCCGTATTACGCGACGCAGGTCTTGTCGCTTATTTTGGGAAACGGCGCATCGTCGCGTTTGTTTCAGAAGGTGCGCGAGAAAAGGGGCCTCGTCTATACGATACAGTCGGCGCATTCGGGGTTCGGGGACGCCGGGCTTTTCCAGATTTACGCCGGAACGGACCCGAAGCGGGTGCGCGAGTTGACGGCGGTCGTTTGCGACGAACTCAAGGGCATATGCAAAAACGTGACCCGGGGAGAAATAGCGCGCGCGCGCGCTCAAATCCGCGCCGATCTGTTGATGGGAAAAGAAAGCGTCATTCGCCGCGCCGAGAGCGCCGGAAACCATATTTTGGCGTTTGGGAAACCGATTCCGGCGGAAGAAATTCTGCGCCGGTATCTTGACGTTTCGCGCGACGATATCTTGCGCGCGGGGCGAAAGCTGTTTTCGGGCAGGCCGATTCTAACGGGCTTGGGGCCGCTTGAGGAGCTGGAGCCGTACGAAAAAATTCGGGAACGGCTTGCATGATAAATTTTATTGCGACGTATTTTCGAAAGAAGCCTAAAAGGCCACGGCCGTCGCTCGATACGGAAATTAAGGGCCCGCGGCTTGTTCTGAGCATCGTCGGCGTCGAGGATTGGAAGGAATGGCGGGCCTTGCGCGAGTTGAGCCGCGCCGCGCTCGAGCCGTGGGAGCCAAAATGGCCGCTTTATGCGCTGTCTTACGGCTATTTTTGTTCGCTTTTGCACCGCTACTGGCGCGAATGGAGGCACGGCAAGACATACGCGTTTTCGGTTCGGTTAAGAGAGGGGCCGCGGCGTACGCTTGTCGGCGGCATAACGCTGGGGGAAGTGCAATACGCCGCCGCGCAAAAAGGAACGGTCGGCTATTGGATCGGCCAGCCTTACATGGGACAGGGTTTTATGACCGAGGCGTTGGGGCTTGTTTGCGCGTTTGCCTTCGACGTTCTCCGCCTTCAGCGGGTCGAAGCCAGTTGCATGCCGAGCAACGCTGCGAGCAAAGCCGTTTTGCGGCATTGCGGTTTCGAGGAAGAAGGTTTTGCGAAAGCCTATCTTCAGATTAACGGGAAGAGGGAAGACCATATCCTCTGGGGAAAGAACAACCCGGCAGCCGGCCTCCGTTAAAACGACTTTCCGTTCCGAGCGCCGTGCGGCACCGGCCCCGACAGGCTTCCTGCGGCGGCAAAATTTCCGCCGCGAAGAAGGCGCAAGACGCGGCCAAGCGTGTCGCGCAGGTCTTTGCGCTCGACGACGATATCGACCATGCCGTGTTCTAAAAGATATTCGGCGCGCTGGAATCCGGCGGGCAGGGTTTCGCGGATCGTGTTTTCGATGACGCGCGCTCCGGCAAAGCCGATTAAGGCGCCGCGTTCGGCAATATGAACGTCGCCGACCATAGCGAAGCTTGCGGTTACGCCGCCGGTCGTCGGGTTGGTCAAAACGACGACGAAGGGCAGGCGGGCTTCCTTAACGAGATCGGCGGCGATGACGGTGCGGGGCATCTGCATGAGCGACAGCATGCCTTCCTGCATGCGCGCGCCGCCCGAAGCCGGAAGAACGACCAGGGCCGCCTGCGCTTCGACGGCGCGTTTGGCGGCCGCGACAAGGGCCTCGCCGACGGCAGGCCCCATAGAGCCGCCCATAAAAGCGAAATCGAAGACGGCAATGACGGTTTTAACGCCGTCGATCTGACCTTCGCCGACCAGAGCGGCATCCGGCCGTTTGGTCTTTTCGCGGGCCTCTTTCAGGCGGTCGGCGTACTTTTTCTGGTCGCGGAATTTTAAGGGATCGGAAAGGACTTTTGGCGTTTCGACAAAGACGAAATTGCCGTCGTCGAACAGGCTTTCCAGCCGCTTAACGGGGGGCAGCGGCATATGATAGCCGCAAGACCGGCAGACATTCATATTGGCTTCCATGTCCCGAATAAAGAGCATGGCGTTGCAGCCGGGACACTTCTCCCACAAATTGTCGGGGACGTCCTTTTTCTGCCCGACAAGGGCGCGGATTTTCGGCCGGACGAAATTTGTAAGCCAACTCATAAAAAGACCTTGTTGTTTTTTACCGGGACGATGTGCGCCCGTTTTGTTTGCCTTTCCGGCAAACCACCATAAGGGCCAGACTATAGATGCCTTTTAGGCGAAAAAATAGCGCCTTTTTGGCCGGATTTTCCTTAAGAACCAAAGGTTTTATTTATTTGTGCTTGGGTCGGGATAAGCGTGGGGAAAGCCCGAATCTTCGGTTTCGGGAGGAAGATCGACGGTCGAGGGCTTTTTTCCGCAGGCCGAAAGCCCCGCGGCGCAGACAAGCAAAAAGCTCGCCGCGAGGACACAATTGAAAACAACCGATAGAACGGATTTTTTACGCAGCACGATCGGCGACGTTTTTAACCATGCCGCACATTTCGCTCAGGCTCTCGTTCATGCGCATGCCGACGGTTTCCATCGCCTGGCTATTGCACTTTGCGAAAGTCTCGGATGCATCGCGCAGATTGGCGATATACTTGTCCATCGCCGCCTTGCTGACTTCGGCTTGCTTCATGGCCTTGGCTTCGGGCGTCGGGCTGGACATGATGGATTGAACGGCTTCCATCATTTCCTCGACGGCCTGACGATAGCTGTCGGCCTGACGGCGCCACAGGGCCATCATGCTTTCATAAGAGGCCTGGCTCATGGCGACGATGGCTTCCATGTTCTTGCGTTGCAGGGCCATCATGGCATCCATGTCGAGCAAAGGCATCTTGGCTTCGCCCATCATCTTGGACATATCGGCCATGTTCATCATTTTGGACATGTCGAACATCTTCGCCATGTCCATCCCGCCCATCATCTTGGACATATCGAACATTTTCATCGTGTCGGCCATGTTCATCATTTTGGACATATCAAACATCTTCGCCATGTCCATGCCGCCCATCATTTTGGACATATCGAACATTTTGGACATATCCGCTTCAAAAAACGGATTCATGAAGGGCTTCGACATTCTTGGGCCTCCCGCGGCACGAAATTAAGAAAGATGGAGAAGACGGAAAAACCCATCCTCATTAAGGTTAACTAATAGACCGATCTTAACGTTTTGTCACGCTTTTTTTGCAGCGCACACAAGAATAGTCGAAATGGAGAATATTGTTTAGAATCAAAGGATTAAGCTAGAAAGAGCAAAAAGAGGAGGCGAAAAGCCGAAAATTCTTAAATAAAAATGCCGCGCTTTTAGACGCGGCATTTTTTGCGAAAGCGAAACGAATCGCTTAAGCGGTTTTGCGATCTTCCGCGACGACGAGGCCGTCTTCGTCCAAGAGGGAAGCGAACTTCGCCGCGTTTTTGAATCCGCCGGTTCCGGAAGCCTGTCCGGCGCTTGAGGCGACACCGGCAACCTGCATCTCGCCGATGATTTGTCCGCCGGCGCTGACTTCCAGTTCGCCGTACTTGACCATGCCGCTGATGCGGCCGGTCGAACGGACGGTCAGGCGGCCATGAACGACCAACTGGCCGTCATAACGGCCGGCAATGTCGGCGTTTTCGATCTCGACGCTGCCGCGGAATTGGCCGGTTTCATTGATTTCGAGAAGCTTTCCGTCGGTAAGCTTGGCTTCGACTTTACCGGCCACGACAAGGATGTCGCAGGAGGTAATTTCTCCCGACAGGGAAAGGCCGTCGCCGACGATGAGCTTGCGCCCGTCCGAACTGCCGGAGGCTACGGCGCGGCGGCTGGCTTCGGGCATGCGGCGGCTGGAGCCCGAAACGGCGCGAGGAAGGCCCGAGGTTTGCTGGGCAGAAATCGCGGTCGAGGGGTCTTCTGTGACGGTTTCTGTGGTTTCGTTTTTGTTTTTATCTCTGGGGCCGAACATTCGTTACTCCTCCGGAATGAGAGTGCATGTGGAAGGCGGATTGTTAACACAATTTTAACGAAATTGGCAAGAGCAAACGGAAAAAAAGCAGGGGATAAAAGTGTGGACAAGGCAGAACGGAAAAGGCGCCTTGTAAAAAATAAGAATTATGACGATAAGAAAGCGGACATCCTTTTTTTGCACAACGCACATCCAAGAAAATTCATGTTTGATCTTTGCGCCATAGGCAACGCCCTTGTCGACACCCTTATCTCGACGGACGACGAATTTTTAAAAAAGAACGGCATCGTCAAAGGAGCCATGACGCTTGTCGACGAGAAGGCCGCGATGGCGCTTTACGAAGCGGCCGGGCCTTCGGTCGAGCTGTCGTCCGGCGGCTCGGCGGCCAATACGGTGGCGGGAGCGGCGTCGCTCGACGTTCGCTGCGCGTTTTTAGGCAAGGTCGGAAAAGATTCATTCGGCGACGTGTTTACGCACGATATGCATGCGCAGAAGATACATTTTTCGACGCGGCCGTCGGCGGCGGTATCGACGGGGCGGTGTATCGTTTTGGTGACTCCGGATGCGCAGCGCAGCATGAGCACGTATCTCGGCGCGGCGGTCGAATTCGGGCCCGACGACGTGGACCCGAAAATCGTGCAGGATTCCGCCATGACGTATCTCGAAGGATATCTTTTCGACAAGCCGCAGGCGCAACGGGCGTTTTACAAAGCGGCGGCGTTAGCGCACGAAGCGGGACGCAAGACGGCGATAACGCTGTCGGACCCGTTTTGCGTCGAAAGGCACCGGGACGTGTTTTTCGATTTGATTGAGCGCGACATCGATCTTTTGTTTGCCAACGAGCACGAGGCGCAGGCGCTTTACCGGACGCAGGATTTTCACGCGACGGTCGAGGCGGCGCGGGCGCATGCGAAGGTTGCGGTCGTTACGCGAAGCGAGAAGGGCGCGGTTGTCGTGGCGGGCGAGAATACGCACGAGGTCGACGCGCACACGGTCTTCGAGGTCGTCGATTCGACGGGCGCGGGAGATTTGTTTGCGGCGGGATTTTTATACGGGCTTTCGCGCGGAAAAGATTTGCAGGAATGCGGCCGGATCGGAGCAATAGCGGCAGCGGAAGTGATAAGCCATTACGGATCGCGGCCGCAAAGAAAGCTCAAGGATTTGCTTTAATGGCGCGGAAAAAGAAGCCCGACGAAACCAAAGCTCCGCATTATCTCGGACATAGAAAACGTTTGCGTGAAAAAATGATGCAAACGGGGGCGGCGGCGTTTCAGGATTACGAACTGCTCGAGATTCTGCTTTTTGCGGCCGTGCCGAGGCGCGATGTCAAGCCGTTGGCCAAGGAGTTATTGGCCGAGTTCAGAAATCTGTGGGCGCTGATCAACGCTCCGGCCGAAAGGCTTTTGCAGTGCGGTCTTAGCGAGAGCGCGGCGTCGACGCTGCTTGTTGCGGGAGCGTTGGCGCTTCGCGCGCAGAAAGAAAAAATTGTCGGAGGAACGCTGCTCAATAACTGGCAGAGGATCGTCGACTATTGCCGCATGGCGATGGCGCACGAGGGGGTCGAGCAGTTTCGCCTGCTTTTTCTGGATCGCAAGAACCGCCTTTTGTGCGAGGAGGTGCAACAGAAAGGCACGATAGACCATACGCCGGTTTATCCGCGCGAAATCGTTAAGAGGGCGCTAGAGGTAGGGGCGGGGGCGGTCGTTTTGGCCCACAATCACCCCAGCGGCGATTCGACCCCCAGCAAAGAAGATATCGCCATGACGCGCGCTATTATCGACGCTTGTCGTCCATTGGGCATTGTGATCCACGACCATGTGATCGTCAGCACAGGGGGTGTCGCGAGTTTCAAGAATTTAGGGCTTCTATAAGGGATTGATTTAAGCGCAAAAATCGTCAAATATACTTCCGCATTTCAATTGAGGAGATTTTCATGCGTCAAGGCCCGCTCTTTTCACTGTTGCTGTGCGCCGTTCTTGCATCGGGGTGCTCGATGTTTTCCGGATCGGACGAACCTGCGCCCGAGCCGAAAGCCAGCCAGTTCTGGAGGCCGATCAGCGAGCCGAACGTGCTGCTCAATTCCGGGAAGTTGCAGGCGAAGCTTGATTTCGATCTGGGGCAGTGTCGCTGCGGCATTTATCCGGCGAACGCGACGCACGATGACGATGTGAGGTTCCAACCGGACAAGCAGCGCTTGGCGCAAACGAGCATGACGGTGACGGCGGACAAGGAAGGAAACTGTGCGCAGAAACCGTCGCTGGTTGTGACGGAGTGCATGCGCCATCGCGGTTGGGAGCCGACGAGCTGCGCGGGCCGTGTGGCTGTGCCGGGCGGGGGAGCGGTCTGCTCTTCTGCGGACTAGTCAATCAACCGATCTTGGGCTGCAAAACGCACAATTTCAAATTTTTGATGCTCTCGTACAGGAAGTACGCTCCGCTCAAAAATTTGAAATTCCACGTTTTTCGCCCCAAGCTTGTTTGATTGCCAACAAGCCTTGGCTTAAGGGGCTTGCCCCTAGTTAGTCGAACGTTTCGTTGGGATACGCGCCCCAAAAAGCGGATTTGGGCAGGTAGCCTTTGATCTCGCCGAATCTGACTTTGCAGCGATCTTTGGCGCAGAAGAGAATCTGGCCTATGGCGCCGTCTTTAAGATGCGCGACGACGATATTGTCGTTACGGCGGGAGCGAAAAAGATCGTGATTGTCGCCGGTAACGATAACGCTTCGTTTGCCGGTCAGTTCGGTTTTGCTGACCCATCCTTCGGTTCCTTGCGGGTCGCGGACTTTCCGCCAGATATCGTACTCGGCGGTAATCTCGACAGGCAGGCCTCGGCGTTTAAAGATCCATTCGATGGGATAGCGGAAGCCGGGCCCGGCGCGCATATTGACTTCGTCGTTTCGCAGGGCCGCGAAGCGGGGAAGCGGGAGATGAGACGTGTTATCGACCTCTTCCGCAGCCCAAGCGGCGGAAGTCGGCAAAAGAAGAAGAGAGGCTAAAACCAAAAATTTTTTCATGATAAAGCGTCGATGTCTCCGCGAGCCAGTCCTTCGTAAAAAGCGGCAGCGAAGTCGCCCAGAGTTTTTGTCTCAATGGCGTTTCGCAGACCGCGCATCAGGTCTTGATAATACTGCAAATTATGGGCCGTGAGAAGGATGGGCCCGAGCATCTCTTCGTTGCGGAAAAGATGGTGTAAATAGGCGCGAGAATAACGCGTACAGGCAAGGCACCCGCAGCCTTCGTCCAAAGGACGGGGGTCGTCGATATGGCGCGCGTTGCGGATATTGACGGTTCCTCGGCGGGTAAAGGCTTGCCCGGTGCGGCCCGAGCGTGTCGGCATGACGCAATCGAACATATCGACGCCGCGCAAGACGGCGCCGACGATGTCGTCGGGACGTCCGACGCCCATCAGGTAGCGTGGCTTTTCGGGCTTGAGGGCGGGGATGGTGAAATCGAGCGTAGAGAACATATGCTCCTGCCCCTCGCCGATAGCGAGTCCGCCGATGCCGAAGCCGTCGGTGTCGAGATCGTTAAGAGCCTTGGCCGATTCTTCGCGCAGGTCTTTAAAGAGGCTGCCTTGGTTGATACCGAAAAGAGCATAGCCCTCGCGCGGAACGAAAGCCTTCTTGCAGCGTTCGGCCCAGCGCATCGACCGGCGCATCGATAGAGCGGCCTCGTCCCAAGTCGCGGGGAATTTGGTGCATTCGTCGAAGGCCATCGCGATATCGCTGTCCAGAAGGTGCTGGATTTGCATTGAGCGTTCGGGCGATAACTCATGAGGAGAACCGTCGACATGCGAGCGGAAAGTGACGCCGTTTTCGTCGATGGTGCGGAGCTTGGACAAAGAGAAGACCTGGAATCCGCCCGAGTCGGTGACGATGGGGCCGGGCCAATCCATAAATTTATGCAGGCCGCCCAGACGATGAACGCGTTCGGCCGTCGGGCGCAGCATTAAGTGATAGGTGTTGCAGATGGCCAGTTCGGCTCCGGCGGCGCGAGCCCTGTCGGGCGTCGTCGCCTTGATGGTGGCGGCGGTGGCGGTGGCCATGAAGGCTGGCGTTTCGAAAGTGCCGTGCGCGGTCGTGACGCGGCCCCGGCGAGCGAGTCCGTCGGAAGACAGGAGAGAGAAAGAAAAAGCGGCCATAAGATTACGCGTCCATATAGCGCACAACGATCTTGGCTTCTTCGAGCATGACTTTTGCACGCTTGTAGCCTTCACCCCATTGGGGGTCGTTGAAGTTTGGCTCGGGAGTTATGAGTTCGGCGACGCCGCTTTGAATGATGGCGATGACGCAATCGACGCAAGGGTAGAGGGTTGTATAGAGGCGGCATCCCTTGACGGAGACGCCGATGCGGGCGGCGTTGTAAACGGCGTTGCGCTCGGCATGAGCGGCCCATAGATATTTTTCTTTTGTTTCTTTGCTGTAGCGCGCCTCGACGTCGTCGCGCACGCCGCGCGGAATGCCGTTATATCCGGTCGAGCGGATTTCGTTATCGGGGCCGATGATAACCGCGCCGACCTTGCGGCTTCTGTCCTTGCTCCACGAAGCGATATGCAAAGCAAGCTTCATGAATTTCTGGTCCCAGCTCATTCAATCCCCCGTTCCAAAAGGCAGGCGTCACCGTACGAGTAAAAACGATAGTTTTCCTTGATAGCATAAGCGTAGGCGGCGCGCATAGTCTCAAGCCCCATGAAGGCCGAGACAAGCATAAAAAGGGTGGATTGAGGCAGGTGGAAATTGGTCAAGAGAGCGTCAACGGCGCGGAATCGATAGCCGGGAGAGATAAAGATGGCCGTTTCGCCGGAAAACGGACGGATCAGGCCGGATTCATCCGTCGCGCTTTCGATCAGGCGCAAGCTCGTCGTGCCGACGCATACGATCCGCCGTTTTTCGCGCCTTGCCCGGTTGATTTTTTCGGCGGTTTCTTCCGAAATCTCGCCCCATTCCGCATGCATGACATGGTCTTTGATATAGTCGGCCTTGACGGGCAAAAAGGTTCCCGCCCCGACGTGCAGCGTCACGAAGACGCGGCTGATGTTTTTGGCGGCGAGTTTGTCGAGAAGCGCGGGCGTAAAATGCATGCCTGCGGTCGGCGCGGCAACCGCGCCGTCACAAGCGGCGTAAACGGTCTGATAGCGGTCCGCGTCGGCCAAAGCCTCGCCTTGGGCGCGCTTGATGTAGGGAGGGAGAGGCGGTTCGCCGTATTTTTGCAAGAGGGGCAAAAGAGAGCCGTCCCCGACGTTAAAGCGAACCGAGATTTCGCCGCTGTCGAGCTTTTCAAGAACGTCGGCCGAGAAATCGGGAGCGAAAGAAATCGTTTGCCCGACTTTTAGTCTTTTTCCGGGGCGGGCCAAGGCTTCCCAAGTCGAAGGTGTGGTTTTTTTGCAGAGCAGAAGCTCGATTTTAACGTCGCCGCGCTTGCCGTACAGGCGGGCCGGAATAACGCGCGTGTTGTTAAGCACCAGCAGGTCGCCGGGTCTCAGCAAGTCGGGCAGATCGTAAATATGGCGATCAGATAAAGCCGTCGGCGTCACGCGCAACAAACGTGCATGATCGCGGGGCTCGCAGGCCGTCTGAGCGATACGTTCGACGGGAAGATCGAAATCGAAATCCGACGTTTTCAGATCGCGCATTGCAAGCCGGAAGCCTTCAATTGCTCGACAAGCAGGGCTTTCAGGCGTTCAAGCCCCGCTTCGGTTTTGGATTCGGCGCGAGCGACAAGGACGGCCTGCGTGTTCGAGGCGCGCAAGAGCCACCAGCCGTCTTCGGTGAGGACGCGAACGCCGTCGGTGTCGTTGACCTTGGCCCCGGCTTTTTGGAGGCGCGCCTTGACTTCGTCGACGACGGCGAATTTGCGAGATTCCTCCACGTCGAAGCGCAGTTCCGGCGTGTTCAGCATCTGGGGCAGACTGTCGCGCCAAGCGGCCAAAGACTTGCCCGAAGCGCTAAGAAGGGAAACGAGGCGCACGGCCGAATAGATGGCGTCGTCGTAGCCGTAATATTTGTCGGCGAAGAACATATGGCCGCTCATTTCGCCCGCGAGAGGAGACCTCGTTTCGGCCATCTTGGCCTTGATAAGGGAGTGGCCGGTCTTGCCCATCAAAGGCTTGCCGCCGAGTTCGGCGACTTTGTCGAAGAGGACTTGAGAGGCTTTGACGTCGGCGATGATGACGGCGCCGGGATGGGTTTTCAGCACTTCGTGCGAATAGATGGCCAGGAGCTGGTCGCCCGCGACGATGCGGCCTTGGCTGTCGATGGCGCCGATGCGATCGGCGTCGCCGTCGAAGGCGATGCCGAGATCGGCGTTTTTCTCTTTAACGGCCTTTTGCAAGTCGAGCAGATTTTTCGGAACGGTCGGGTCCGGATGGTGATTGGGAAAAGTTCCGTCGATATCGGCAAAAAGAAGCGTATGCGTGCCGGGAAGTTTTTTGGTCAGGGTCTTGATGACGTTGCCCGCCGCGCCGTTGCCGCAGTCCCAAACGACGTTAAGGGGGGGCTTGCCCTGATAGTCTTGCAAAATTCGGGCGACGTAAGATTCCAGAACGTCGAGGATAACCGCCGAGCCTTTTCCGGAAATGAAGTCGCTTTTAGAGGCTATATCGGCAAGCCTCTTGATGGCCGCGCCGTAAACGGGGCCGCCGCCGGGCAAATGCTTGGCGATGAGCATCTTGAAGCCGTTCTGATCGGGGGGGTTGTGCGACCCGGTGACCATGATTCCGGCATCGGCCTTGCCGTGGGTCGCGGCGAAATAGAGCATGGGCGTGGGGCCGAGGCCGATGCGCTCGACGGAAGCGCCGGTCGAGAGGAGGCCTTCGACCAAAGCGGCCTCGAACATCGGAGAATGGGTGCGTCCGTCATATCCGACGCAAATGCGTTTTCCGTCTGCGCGCAGAACCATGGAGCCGAAGGCCTTGCCGAGAGCAAGCGCGTCGGCGTCGTTCAGGTTTTTGCCGACGGTGCCGCGGATGTCGTATTCGCGAACGATGGTGGGGTCGAAAGAATGAGACATGGTTAACCTCGCAAATAAAAAACGGTTCTGCCCATGAACCGTTGCCGATGGGCGCATAA
>CAYUPD010000003.1:22136-25062 GCA_964446645.1 uncultured Rhodospirillaceae bacterium | reverse complement strand
CTGATGTTTTTTGAGGTCGCGGCACTGGAGGATGCCGCCGTGGACGCGGGGATGGAGGGTTTTGACGCGGCCGTCCATCATTTCGGGGAAACCGGTATAGTCGCTGACGTCGGTGACTTTGATTCCGGCTTGGCGCAGCGCGGCGGCGGAGCCGCCGGTCGAGAGGATTTCGACGTGGAAGGCTTCGAGCCTACGGGCGAACTCAACAAGGCCGGTTTTGTCGGAAACCGAGATAAGAGCGCGGGAAATTTTGTTGGATTGAGGCATGAGCGAACTCCGGAAAAAGGCGTCAGAGGGCAGAAAATTTCTACACGGCAAAAGGCGTGGGCGCCAGCCCTAAAATTAGCGTTAAAAAAGGGATTTTGGGCGGCTTTACACTTGGTTGATACGCTGATATACCACGCACGGAAACCACCGAAAAAACGGGAGATTCGGGCATGAAGCTCATAGCAGGCAACGGCAACCGGCCCTTGGCGGAAGCGATAGCGCAAAGTCTGGGGACGACGCTGGCGCGAGCCTCGACGCGGCATTTTGCGGACATGGAGATATTCTTCGAAGTGCTGGAGAACGTGCGCGGAGAGGATGTTTTTGTGATTCAGCCGACCTCGTTTCCGGCGAACGACTCGCTGATGGAGTTGCTGATCATGATCGACGCGTTAAAGCGGGCGTCGGCGCGGCGGATCACGGCGGTGATACCTTATTTTGGATACGCGCGGCAAGATCGCAAAACGACGTCGCGCTCGCCGATCACGGCGAAGCTGGTGGCGAACATTATCACGGCGGCGGGAGCAAGCCGCGTTTTGACGATGGACTTGCACGCGGGCCAGATTCAGGGCTTTTTCGACATTCCGGTGGACAATCTGTTCGTGGGGCCGGTGTTTGTCCGGCACGTGAGGGACACGCTGTCGGTGCACGGCAAGATGCCGGAGAATTTGACGATTGTGTCGCCGGACGTGGGCGGGGTTGTGCGGGCGCGGGCGATGGCCAAGAAGCTCGAGTGCGGGCTCGCGATCATCGACAAGCGCCGCGAGAAGGCGAACGAGTCGGAAGTGATGAACATCATCGGCGACGTAAAGGGCCGGGATTGCATCATGCTGGACGACATCGTGGACAGCGCGGGAACGCTGTGCAACGCGGCCGGGGCGCTCAAAAAGGCCGGGGCGATATCGACGGCGGCGTACTGCTCGCACGGGGTGTTGTCGGGGACGGCGGTGCAGAGGGTAAACGATTCGGCGCTCGAGAAGCTGGTGATCACGGATTCGATCGAAGCGACGCCGGATGTGCTGGCGTCGTCGAAGATCGAGCAGCTTACGGTAGCGCCGTTATTGGCGGAGGCGATCATCCGGATCAATCAGGAGCGGTCGGTTTCGAGCCTGTTTTCGTGAAAGTAAAGGCGGTCTTGCCGCGCCGCGCGGTTTAGCGGTACAAAACGTCGGCGGTTATGTTTATAGAATAATTTAGCCCTTAATTTTGAAGGGGGCGGAATGAATATTGATATTTTTTTAGAGCGCCGGATTTCAACATGGCAATTTGCTTTGAGCGCAACGTCCATCGACTCGTCCCGCATCGTCTTTTTCGCCCACGAGATATTTAGCAACAGAGTCCCGGACGATACGGACGGAGCGTGTCTTTTAGGATACGACGATTTTGAAACCGGCAGGCCGGCCATGCAGACGATCCAGTGCCGGGACATGCTCCCGAAAATGAGGGAGGCGGGGCTTCATTATGTAACGCTGCCGTATATATTTCACAAAGGGACGAAAAACGAAAACGACGGACGCATCCATATAGTGACGAAAAGAATAACCGGCGTCAGGCGGCCCGATGTGAAAGAAAGCGGCGAGACGGCAAAAGGCGTTGCCGCCGAATTTAAGGGATATTTAAAAAGGCTTTTGTTTCCCCAGACGCAAATCGATCTTGGCGACTGCGGAGAGTTCATTGTTGCCGATTGCTTTCCCTTTCGCGCGGTGTTGGCGGTAAAAGTTGCGCAAATGAGCCAAAACAAGCGGTAAAAGCGTAATTTTTGAAGAAACAAAAAAAGACTCGCCAGAACGGAATGTTTTCTGCTATGCCGAGCGCCTTAAAGAACCGGCACCCCTGGAGGCCGGTTGAAGATTAAACGCCGAATGAACCGGTGATAGTTGTCAGGGGGCAGCGCGGGCCGCGCGGGGCGAAAGCTTCCGCCTTTCTCAAGCTTTCCCTCTCCAAAAGAACCGGCGGTTACAACGAAGGAGAGAGAGATGGCCGACATTTCCGTTATTTCCGCGCAGATGCGGACCAAGACGACCAAGGGCGCGGTGAACGCGCTTCGCAAGAGCGGCTTTGTGCCTGCCGTGATTTACGGCGACAAGCAAAAGCCCGCGATGATCGCGATCGAGGACAAGATTCTCGTCCGCCAGTTGGAGAGGGCGAGTTTCATGACGAGCCTCATCGATCTGGACGTGGAAGGCAAGAAGCTGCGGGTATTGCCGCGCGACGTGCAATACGACAGGATCAGCGACCGCCCGGTGCATGTGGATTTTCTGCGGGTTTCGGCGTCGACGCGGGTGCGCGTCGGGGTGCCGGTGTCGTTCCTCAACGCGGACAAGTCGCCGGGCATCAAGCGCGGCGGTACGCTCAACATCGTGCACCATGAGATCGAAGTCATGTGCGCGCCGGATGCTATACCGACGCATTTCGAAGTCAGCCTCGAAGGCCTGCAGATCAACGATGCGGTTCACTTAAGCGCGATCAAGTTGCCGGAGAGCGTCCAGTTTACGACGCGCGAGAAGGACTTCACGATCGCGACGATTGCGGTGCCGTCAGCGATCCGCGCCGAAGCCGAAGAGAAGGCGGCAGCGGCAGCGGCGGCGGCAGCAGCGACGGCGGCGGCAGCGCCTGCGGCCGATGGAGCGGTGCCTGCGGCAGGGGCAGCCCCTGCGGCTGG
>CAYUPD010000003.1:0-22036 GCA_964446645.1 uncultured Rhodospirillaceae bacterium | reverse complement strand
GCGAAGAAGTAAGGATAAAAGCGGCAGCCGGAGGGCTTGGGATTTCGTCCTTGACCTCCGGCTCCCGATCTTTAGCCTTAGGACATGTCGTCGATTGCGCGTCTCATCGTTGGTCTTGGCAATCCGGGGGAAGAGTACGCCCGGACGCGGCACAACGTCGGGTTTATGGCGGTGGACGCGGTGGCGGGGAAGTACGGCTGCGCGGCGTGGAAAAAGAAGTTTCGCGGGCTTATCGCTGGCGCGGAGAGTTTTCTTTTATTAAAGCCCCAAACGTTCATGAATTTGTCGGGAGAATCGGCGGTCGAGGCGCTGAATTTTTACAAACTGACGCCCGAGGATGTTGTGGTTTTTCACGACGACATCGATCTTCTTCCCGGACAAATCAAAATCAAGCAGGGCGGGGGTGCTGGCGGGCACAACGGGCTTAAGTCGCTGGACGCGCATATAGGGGCTAATTACTGGCGCGTGCGGATAGGGATAGGCCGACCGGAATCCCGGACTTGCGCGGTCGCAGAGCAGTCGCGCGCATATAAAGAAGACGCGGTGACCAACTACGTCCTCAATTCCTTTGCGAAATCCGACAAGGCATGGCTCGATCCGTTGTTGGAAGAGGCAGCGTCCGAATTTGATTTGTTGCTGGCCGGAAAGTACGCCGACTACGCGCGGACGCTGCAAAAAGCGTAGCGCATTATTTTTTGGCAAGGAGCGCGGCAGAAACTTCGCTTTTATGCACGTCTCTTGCGACGATCATTCCTGCGGCGACGATGACGGCGGAGCCGATTAAGAGGTTGAGGGTCGGAACCTCGTTCCAAAACAGATAGCCGATAAGAGCGCCCCAAACGAGCTGGGTATAATGAAGCTGCTCGACGTTCGAGGCGTCGGTGTATTGGAGGGCCTTGTTGTTGAGGAGGTTGCCGATGACGTTGAGGATTCCCGAAAAGAAGAGGATGCCAAGCATAAGAAGGCCGGGCGTCTGGCCGCCGGGGACGAACCAAAGGCCGAGAAAGCCGAAAAGGGCGATCGCGCCGGACCTGAAGAACTGAAGGCTTTCTGCGGTTTCCGTGCAGGCGATTTTGCGCATGAGAAGGGCGGAGGCGGCGAAGCACAGCACGCTGGAGAAGACGGCAATATAGCCGAGCGCTTCGCCGGATTCCCAAGTGCGGGTTGAGACGGCGTAAACGACGCCGGCAAATCCGGCGAGAAGGCAAAGGATTTTTGTTTTTGTCAGGACCTCGAATTTCAAGAGGGCGGCGAGGCAGGCGATGACAAGGGGGCAGGTAAAAACGGCGATATAAAAGACCGTCAAAGGCAGGTATTTTAAGGCGATGACGTTGGCGAGATTGACGCCGATTCCGCACAGGCAAATGAGGGCATGGAAGCGTCCGTTTTGAGGGCGCAAAGCGGCTGCGTTTTTGCGGGCGAGGGCCGAGCCGCCGATGCTGATAAATCCGGTCAGGCCCAGAACGGCTAAAATGAGAAAAGGCGAAAGCTCTTCCTGTCCGCCCAATTTGACGACGGAGTCGCACGCGACCCAAAGGAAGAATCCGACCAGCGCATAAAGAAGAGCCCTTGATTGAGTCATTTATTTCCGCCCAAGGCTTCTTTGACGCGGGCGACGAAGCTGTCGCTTTCCGGATGGGATTGGTTGGCTTCGGCCTCGGCGGCGAATTCGGTCATAAGCTCTTTTTGCCGCTTGGTGAGGTGGACGGGCGTTTCGACGGCCAATTCGACGTAAAGATCGCCGCGCGAGGCGCTGCGAAGGACGGACATGCCCTTGTGCTTAAGGCGCGCGCGCTGGCCGGATTGGGTTCCGGCGTCGATTTTGAGGTCGGCGAGGTCGCCCTCGATGGTGGGGACTTGGATGGTGCCGCCCAAGGCCGCGACGGTCATGGGGATGGGAACGCGGCAGTAAAGGTTTGCGCCGTCGCGCTGAAAGACGTTGTGCTGGGCGAGGCCGATGATGACGTAAAGGTCGCCGGGGTGTCCGCCGCGGATTCCGGCGGAGCCTTCGCCCGCAAGGCGGATGCGGGTGCCGTCTTCGACGCCTGCGGGGACTTCGACGGCCAGCGTGCGTTGTTGATGGACGCGGCCCTGTCCGCTGCATTTCGGGCAAGGGGATTGAATGACGCGGCCCGCGCCTTGGCAGGTGGGGCAGGTATGCTCGACGGTAAAAAAGCCCTGCTGAACGCGGACGCGGCCATGACCTTTGCACATCGAGCACTCGACGGGGGAGGTGCCGGGGGAGGCGCCGGAGCCGTTGCAGGCGTCGCAGGCGACGGCGTTTTGGATGGTGATTTTCTTGGTTGCGCCCGAGAAGGACTCTTCAAGAGAGATTTCCATATCGTAGCGGAGGTCGGCGCCGCGCTGAGCGCTGCCGGTTTTTTGCGGACGCCTGCCGCCGCCGAGGATTTCGCCGAACATCTCGTCGAAGATGTCCGAGAACCCCGCGCCGAAATCGAAGCCGCCCATGCCCGCGCCCATGCCGCCCTGTTCGAAAGCGGCGTGGCCGAAGCGGTCGTAAGCGGCGCGTTTTTGGTCGTCGCGAAGAACGTCGTAGGCTTCGTTGATTTCTTTAAATTTGTGCTCGGCGTCGGGATTGCCGTGATTCCGGTCGGGATGGAACTGCATGGCGAGCTTGCGATAGGCCTTTTTCAGCTCGTCGGCCGAGGCGGCGCGGGAGGCGCCCAACACTTCGTAATAATCTCTTTTTGACATCCCCAAAGCCCCTGAATTTCAGGGTTATAATACCCACGGCCTTAAGAAACGATCCATAAGGATAGTTTCTTAACACGCCGTTGGTATCCGCCGCGACTGCGGCGGCGGCCTTTCGGCCGAAGGCCCGAGGAACTGACCGGAGGTCAATTCGCCGGGCCACTTATATAAGGGGTTGGGACGTCAAATACAATAGATTAAGAGGTTGTGACCAAAGAGGCCGTAGAAGCGGAAGGCCTTGTGGTTGACGAATAAACGCCGGTTACGTCGCCGGAGGAGAGGGCAAGGTCTCCGGCCTCGAGAACGAGGCCTCCGTCGGAGCCGGATTCGACGGCGGTGACCTTAAAGAGGGCGGTATAGTTGCTAACGTCGATGGTATTGCCGCTAATATCGAGTGCGGTGACCGAGAAGGTATAAGAGCCGTCGGCGGCGGCGGTGCCGTCGGAGCATGTGCCGTTCCAAAGGATGTAGTTGTCGCCGCTGTTGGCGCTGCCCGAGAGCTTGGCGACGGTATCGCCGTCCGAGTCCTTGATGGTGACGATGACGGCGGTGGCGGCCTTGTCGAGGGTATAGCCGATTTCGGCTTCGCTGCCCTGCAGGGAGAAGTCGCCGTTTTCTGAGGCGGCGCGGACGTACTGGCCGATATAGCCGACGCCGGTAGCGAGGTTGCCCGCGGTGGTGGCCTCGGCGAGTTTTTCGATGGCTTTGTTGTTGTTGATCTGGGCCTGGACTTGCTGCATCTGGATGAGTTCCTGGGTGAACTCGTTGGGGTCCGTGGCGTTGGTGGGGTCTTGGTTTTGGAGCTGGGTGGTGAGGATTTTGAGGTAGGTCGTAAAGTCGAGGCTGAGCGCGGAGGTTTGCGCGTCCGAAGAGCTGGAGGAAGAGCTGGAGGCGGTTTCTGCGATGCTCGTAAGGCTGCTGACGGCGGAGATGGACATAAAAGGCCTCCTTAAACGCGGATATTCACGCCGCCCGGCGTGATGTAATAGGTCTCGGGCACGATATCTAAGTCTGCAATTTCCGTGCCGTCGTTGGCGTCGGCGGAGCCGGACGAAGCGCCGTCGCCGTTATCGTTTAAGGGCGCGTCATGGCCGTCGAAGGTCTGGGCGGAAGCGTCGCGACCGTCCTGTCCGCCGAGGCTAAAGTCGAGGCAGCCGGGTTCGGCGCGCAGACCTGCATCCTGCAGCGCGCGCACGAGGCTTCTAGAGTCCTTCTGAAGCATCTCGAGAGTCTTGGGATTGTCGGCGACGACGGAAGCCTGAACGTTTCCGTCGGAAGAGAAGTCGAGCTTCACCGAGATTTTGCCCAAGTCAAGGGGTTCGAGCTGCAACGACATCTGGCTGACGCCGTTTTTGGCGTTGCGGCTAAGGAAAAGAACGGCCTGTTCGACGGCGGCCGAGCGGGCCTTAGAGGTCGTGCGGGCCGAGCGGGAGGCAGAAAGGACGTTCGAGAAATCGAGATCGTTTTTAGATTCGGCGGCGTTGTTTAAGGAGGCCGTGGTGGCGTCGGATTCCGAGGGGACGAAGAATTTTGAAAGAGTTGAGGCGTCGCGTTGGCCCGAAAGGAGCTTGTCGCCGCCGTTTTTGGGGCTGTCCTGTTTTTCCGAAGGGGCGACGGCAAGGGGGGTGTCGCCCGAAGTTTTGTTTTCTTGCGGCGGCGGAGGTGCGTCCGTTGTCGTCGCGGGAGCCGTCTTGGCCGAAGAAGGCTTGTCGGCGGCAGTTGCGACCGTCGCAGGGGCCTGTTCGGCTTTTTTTGCGATCGTTGCGGGATGAGGCGTTGCGGGAACAGCGACATCGGTTTCGACTTCCGCCGTGCCGCCGGTCTGGGAGAGAAGAGCTTCGCCCACATCTTCATTCCCGGTTTCTGACACGGCAGGCGCGGGGTTCAGGTCGACCTTGGAGAATTTGGGCGCGGGCTTCAGGATTTCGGAAGAGTCTTCGATATTTTTTGCGAGCTGCGCGAGAATTTGGCCCAAGTTTTTGACGGAATCCGCCGTGTCGCCGGTCGTTTCGACCGTCGCGGCGACGATTTCGTCGTCGCCTGCGGACGAAGAGTAGGCAAGAGCGAAGTCTTCGCGCAAATTTTGGGCGGCGATTTCGGCCTCGTCCAGAAGCTCCGACAATCCGGAAGAAAAAGCCTCGTCTGCGGGGGGCAAGGATTCCTCGGCGGCGGCGGCGTCAAAAAGGTCGGCCGGGTTCGGGGCTGTCCACGTCGGGATCGCGCTCAAGGCCTCCGGGGCTGCGGGAGCGGCGTCTGCGGAAAAGCCGCCGGTCCCGCTTTCCGTTAAAGGGTTTTTCTGTAGGGCCTGGACGACGAGCTGCATGACGGCAAGAAGGCTAAGAAGGGTTTCGGAAGCGGATTTTTTATCGGACAGGGTTGCGTTCGAGTCGGCGAGGCTTTTGGCGGCGACGGCCAGGTCTTCGACGATGGACGAGAGAGAGTCCAAAACGTCCGAAAGAGCGTCGGAAGCCTGATCGGAGAGATCGGCGTCGCTCACGTCTTCTTCTTCGGAAGAGGTTTCTTCGGCAACGATTTCCGTTTGAGCGTCGTCGCCCGACGTTTCGGGCGAAGAGCGGAGGATGGAAAGGATTTCGCGAAGGAGGGCCAAAAGGCCGTTATCGCCGGGCAAGGAGGCTTCTGAAAAAGAGGCGTCGGCGTTGGAGGCGAGGCCCGCCGTTTTGTCCGCGACGGGGGGCGGGGCGAGCGCCTCGCCGGTTTCCGGGTTTTCGGCAAGGGCGGCGGCTTCGGAGACGAGAGCCGAGAACAAGCTGTCCGCGCCCTCGGTTTCGTCCGTGTCTGCGGCGGATGGGGAGAGAACGCCGTTAAGCGGAGAGGGACTTTTCGAAAGAATGTCCGAAAGGGAGCCGGAGATATCCATGGGAGAAAGCTCTTTTCTAAACGGTTTGACGGACGGCGACGGGGCGGCAGACGGATTTGTGATTTCCGCGCAGCATGTGGGGCTTGGCGAGGTTTTTGTAGGGCTGTTGAGGAGTCACTTCCTTGCGTATCATGGTCATGATGTTCTGGATGAGCTGGCGCGTGGCGTCGGTTGCGGCGCGCAGGGTGCGGGCGTTGGCTTCGAGGGCCAAGGCGAGGCGTTTGGCGACGGCGCGGATAGAGGTCTTGGCTTCGTCGGGAAGTGTTTTGAGCATCTCGGGATTGGCGGCGAAGGATCTCAGGTTCGATCGATAGTCGGCGGCGAGGCGCTGCTTGTGCTTAAGGAGGGAAGGGTGTTCTTTTGTTTTGCGCTGGGCGACGACGTCGATTTCTGCGGTCAGAACGCGCGTCATTTCCTGCATAAGGGCGACGGTTGCGATGACGAGGGCGGGAGCGCCGCGAAGGGCCTCGGCGGTGTCTTTATCGAGCGGAAGCATAGGCGGCTCCTTTCGTCCTTGCGTTAAGAGAAGCCGCGGCGGGCTTGGCGGGCGCGGGAGGGGATTTGCGGCCCTTCGCGTTTTCCTGCGCGCGGAGCATTTCGTTTTTGACCTGCGGCGCGATGCCGAGGCATCCGGTTTTGGCGATCGTCTTGCCGTACTCCTGAAGCAGGAAGGAGCGCATGATCTCTTCGCCGTTGCCGCCGCCGAAAAGGCCGTTGACGGGGACGGTGTCGAACATGGGTTTTAGGAGTTGGGTGGCGAACATGGCCTCGAAGTCTTCTGCGGCGGCGGCGATGTTGGCGCTGCCGTTGATGGCGGCGCGCGGCGCGAGGGCGGCCAAAAAGTCCATGTTGCCCATGCCAGCCGGAGAAAGAGAAGAAACGGCGTCGAGCATCACATCACCTCCAAGTCAGCTTGTCCCCGCAGTCGCGGTTGCGACGACGCAAGTCGGCGCAGAGCAGTCGCGGGAAAATATAAAAAAGCCAAGACCACGGAAGTCTCCATCACATCACCTCCAGATCAGCTTGAAGAGCTCCTGCGGCTTTGATGGACTGAAGGATTTGAATCATGTCGCGAGGGCCGACGCCGAGGGCGTTGAGGTTCTGAACAAGGTCTTGAAGGCTGACGCCGCCCTTAAGCATGGCGAGTTTCTTGCCTTCGCCTTCGTCGATGTCGATGGTCGTGCGTGGGACGACCTGCGTCGCGGCGGCGGCCCCGGCCAAGGGCGGAGGCTGCGAGACTTGGGGCGTTTCGTTGATCTTGATGGTCAGGTTACCTTGGGCGATGGCGACGGTGTTGAGGTGGACGTTTTCGCCCATGACGATGATGCCGGACTGTTCGTCGATGACGACGCGGGCGACTTCGTCCGGAATGACTTTAAGCTGCTCGATTTCTGTGACGAAGCCGACGAGGTCCGAGCGGCGCGCTTCGGGAATATCGAGCTTGACGGTGGCCGAGTCGATGGCGGAGGCGACGGGTTTTTTAAGAAAGCCGTTGACGGCGTCGGCGACGCGCTTGGAGGTGGTGAAGTCGGGATTGCGCAAAGAGAGGCGCAAGGAATGAAGCTCGGCGAGGCGGAAACGGACTTCGCGTTCGACGATAGCGCCTGCGGCGATGCGGCCCGAGGTGGGAACGCCCTTGGTGACGCTGGAGCCTGAAGCGCCCGAGGCGCTGTAGCCCGAGGCGACGGAGCCTTGAGCGACGGCATAAACTTCGCCGTCCGCGCCTTGGAGAGGCGTGACGAGGAGAGTGCCGCCGAGGAGGCTCTTGGCGTCGCCCATGGTGGAGACGGCGACGTCGATGCGCGAGCCTTGAGCGGCGAAGGGGGGAAGCGTGGCGGTAACCATGACGGCGGCGATATTTTTGGTCTTGATGGTGTCGAAATCGCCGCTTGAGTTGATGCCGAGGCGTTCGAGCATGCCGACGAGGCTGCGCGCGGTGAAGGGAGCGTTGGTAAGGGAGTCGCCGGTGCCGTTAAGGCCGACGACGAGGCCGTAGCCGACGAGGATGTTGTCGCGAACGCCTTCGAAATTGACGATGTCCTTGAGGCGCGAGGCGGCCTCGGCGTGATGGAGGGGAAAAAGGGCCAGGAGCACCACGATCGCCGCCGCTTTGGGAAGGGAGGAGAAAATCCGGCCGAGACGCGCGGCAGGCGTGGCCGGAGGGAAGGAAGGAGAGAGAGAAGTCAAAGACTTGACGAACATGGAGGCCCCTGGTTTTTGGACGCGCCGCCTTTTGCCAAGACGCAAAAAGAGCGCCGCATCCTTTCGAGTTTATGCGAGAGTCGTGCCAACCTCGGGGAGGGGATAGAGTTTTTGTAATATGTTGTTCTATCAAAACAATTTTGATTTATGGTTGCGCGGGGATTCTTCTGGGCTATAGTCTCGCGCAAGGCACAAATTGCCCACCGGCCTCAAAGGAAAACGAGTGATCGAAAAAATCGAAGGCATAGGCGGCGTCAGAACGTCCCAACCGGTCAAGCGCGTCGCAAAGACGGGCGCGAGCGGGGGCGCGGGCTTTGCGCGGCAGTTGGGCGAAAGCGAAGAAGCAGGCGCGGCGTCGGGCGTCGCGTCGGCAAACAGGGTATCGGGGATACTGGGCTTGCAAGAGGTGGACGACGCGCTGGCGCATGCGTCGCGGGGCAAGATGCGCGCCGAGGATATTCTGAACAGGCTCGAAGATTTGAGGATAGAGCTTTTGTCGGGAGGCCTATCGCGAGAGAAGCTTTTGGAATTAAGCCGGATCGTGGCGGTGCGGCGCGGACAGATCAAAGACCCGAGGCTTGCGGAGATATTGGACGCGATTGATCTGCGCGCGCAAGTCGAGCTGGCCAAATACATGCCCTCATAATTCGTCGATAGCGGAGACGACGTTGGCGACGCTGAGGTCGGCGAGGTCGGTGCTTTGCCGCCAGGCGACGTGCGAGCCGGGCGGGCAGGACCAAACGGGGTCGGATTTTCCGGAGAAGAGGATGACGGAAGGGGTTTTTAGCACGGCGGCCATGTGGAGGGGGCCTGTATCGTTGCCGATGGCGAGAACGGCGCGGCGCAAAACGCCCGCGAGTTCGAAAAGCGAGGTTTTTCCGCATAAATTGAGGGTTTCCGGCGCTGAGGCCTGAATGTCGGCAGCGGCATCGGCGTCTGCGTCTGAGCCGACGAGCACACAGGCGACGCGGTTTTCGATCAATTTTTTGGCGAGGGCGGCGTACTTGGGCGCGGGCCAGCGTTTATGAAGGGCGTTCGGAGAACAGCCGGGGATGAGGACGGCGTAGCGTTGGGGGAGGTCGAACTTGGCGGTGGGAGCGTCGAGCCAAGGCAGATTGGGAGGAGGAAGGTAAGGGACTCCGGCTGCGCGAAGTTGAGCGCCGAGAAAATCGGCGAAGCCCATGCCGGGGGCGGGAGGCCACGGGCGGGGGAATTTGCAGAAAGGAGCTGCGCCGGACCACGGAGGGCCGAAAGGCCCGCCGAGGAGGAGGTACAAAATGGTTTGCCGCGTTTTGCCTTGGAGGTCGTAGACGAGGGAAGGGTTAAAGTCGCGGATTTTTTTGCGGAGGTCGAGCCAGCGCAGAGGAGAGGCGGCGGTAGGGTGCGTTTCGATGATGACGCGGTCGAACCAAGGCAGGGTCTGGGCGAAGGGGGCGAAGGCGGGACGGGTCAAGAGGGCGATCTCGGCGCCGGGGTGGGCTTGGCGGATTTGATGGAAGGCCTGAAAACAGAAAACAATATCCCCTAGCGCCCCAAGGCGTATAACGAGGATATGTTCTTTCTCAAAACTCACGAAAAAGGCCTTTTTTAGAAGCGAATCATACTCGCAGCATCCTACATCTGTTGATAGTATGGGACAAAAGGAAAGAGTCGAAAAATGAGAGAAATTGTATTGGATACGGAAACGACGGGCCTCGAGCCGTTTCGAGGCGACCGGATTGTGGAGATCGGCTGCGTCGAGCTGAGCAACCATGTAGCGACGGGGATGACGTTTCAAGCGTATCTAAATCCCGAGCGCGAGATGCCGACGGAGGCGGCGATGGTGCACGGTCTGTCGGACGAATTTTTGGCGGACAAGCCGGTATTTGCGGAGAAAGCGGACGATTTTCTGGCGTTTATCGGGGACGCGCCGCTGGTGATCCACAACGCGTCGTTCGACATGGGTTTTATCAACGCCGAGCTGGCGCGGTGCGGGTTCAAGCAGTTGCCGATGGATCGGGCGACGGACACGGTTATGATGGCGCGCAAGATGTTTCCGGGGGCTCCGGCGTCGCTCGACGCTCTATGCAAGCGGTTCAACGTGGACGCGTCGGGGCGAAAATTGCACGGAGCGCTGCTCGACGCGCAGTTGCTGGCGGAAGTGTATCTCGAGTTGCGTGGCGGGCGGCAACCTGATCTGGCGATTGTAGAGACGGAAGAAACGCTGGCCGAGAAGGCGAGGACGAGCGAGCGGGTTGCGCGCGCGCCCCGCGCGCATGGCGTGAGCGAAGAAGAGCAAGCGGCGCACGAGGCGTTTTTGGCGACGCTGAAGGGGCCGTTATGGAAACGCGTCTAGCGGGGCCGGAAGATGCTGCCGCGTTGGCCGGTCTGCATGCCGGGAGCTTCGGCGCGGCGAGGTGGACGCCGGAGCAGGTAAAGGGAAGCCTCGCGCAAAAAACGACGCTGACGGTCGTGGCGCAGGAGGGCGGCGCGGCCCGCGGTTTTATCATGTGCCAGATCGTGGAAGGCGAGGCGGAAGTTTTGACGCTTTGCGTGGACGCGGCGTTTCGGCGGGCGGGGGCGGGGCTTAAGTTGGTCGAGGCGGCCTTGGCCGAGATGCAAAAGAGGGAGGCGCATCGGGTATTTCTCGAGGTAGCGGCGGATAATGCAGCGGCGCTAGGGTTGTACGAGAAGGCGGGATTTCGGGCGATAGGCAAGAGGGCGAAGTACTACAGCCGCGAGGGCGGGGAAGCGGCGGATGCGGTGCGCATGGCCCTCTATCTTTAGGACGCATGACAATCAAACGATCTTGGGCTGCAAAACGCACAATTTCAAATTTTTGATGCTCACGTACGGAGGAAGTACGCTCCGCTCAAAAATTTGAAATTCCACGTTTTTCGCCTCAAGCTTGTTTGATTGTCACGCGTCCTAACGATCTTGGACTCTTCATCTCCCCCTTCCTTGCGGCCCGCTTTTTCCCTCGTTATCGCATTCAGGGCGGTTTTTTCCGCCCCTCTACCCTTTTGGCGAAAGACATGGTAGCCATAAACCATGTCGGTAGCGACGTATCATCTTTATCACCATCCGCTCGATCCGGGCTCGCGGTTTGTGCGTCTGGCCTTGGCCGAGAAGAACGTGTCGTGCGCGCTGATATTGGAAAAGCCGTGGGACCCGAGCGCGACGTTGCGGGTGTTGAATGCGGCGTCCGAGGTGCCGGTGCTCGTGATCGAGCAGGACGGGGACAAACAAGTCTTGGCGGGGGCGGAAGCGATCTGCGAATATCTGGACGAGACGCACACAGGCAGTTTGCTGGGCAAAGCGCCGCTCGAGAGGGCGGAGGCGCGGCGGCTTGTAGGGTGGTTTTGCGGGAAGTTTCAAAAAGAAGTGACGGATTTGCTGGTGGGCGAGAAGGCGATGAAGCGGCTGTGCGGCCGAGGCGAGCCTGACAGCGCGGTGATCCGTGCGGGGTGCGCGAACATTCGAGGGCATCTCGAGTATATGGGCTGGCTGACGGAGCGGCGAAACTGGCTGGCCGGGGACGCGCTGACGCTGGCGGATTTGGCGGCGGGCGCGCATTTATCGGTGATCGATTACATGGGCGACGTGCCGTGGGACAGTTATTCGTTTGCGAAAGAGTGGTACGCGCGGCTTAAGTCGAGGCCGTCGTTTAGGACGCTTCTGGGCGATCACATCGTGGGTCTGCCGCCGCCCACCCATTACGCCGACCTCGACTTCTGATGTCTTTTTGCGTGAGGCCTTGCTGCAAAAGCGTCCTTCTGCGCTTCCGGTGCTCACGTACTTTTACGTACGCTGCGCCCCGGTTCTCGAAGGCCGCATTTTCGCTACGGCCTGACGCAAAAAGGGTTAGGACCTCACGAAAATTATAAAAACCCCAAATTTCGCCTCAAGCTTATCCCTCGATTTCTTTTTTTGCCCCTCCGTTTTGCCGTCCTCCCCCCCCGTTTTTCCTTTGCGGCCAGCCCCTTACCGCGCTTCCCAAAAACAATTCAATCGATTGATTGAACAATTTTTGGGATTTTAGCCCCGCCTTCATGCGAAAAAGACGGCAATTTTATTGCTATTTTGTCATAAACCAATTAAAGTGTTGAATTACATCAAAAAGAATTTCATGTTTTTCCCTTGACATTGTCCCACGACTGTGTAAGATGGCTCCTGCACCCTCCAATACTGCGTTATATGCGGAGGGAAGGCCGGCCGAAGAAGAGATCGGAACCAAGTCCGCGCGGATAGGGGTCCGACCGGTCCCGATCGGCAGAGGAAGGCGAGGACTTTTCCGCGTTCGCACACGGAAACCCCGGGGAGCATTCATTTTGAGGGATGCCCATTGCGAGTTGGTTTTTTGAGGCAACTTTTTTGAGGAAGGATTTTTGAGGATTGAAATATTATTGAAACAAGAAAAAGAACGCATTTTGACGAAAAAACAATCGTCATCCCCGCGATCCGTCCTCCGAAGCCCGAAGGGCGAAGGAGGAAGGCGGGAATCCAGACGGCCTTTCCGTTAACCGCCGCTTTGGAATTTCTCTTCCCCCACAGCCGCTTCCGGCAAAAGCCAAGAAGCGAGCTCAGGCGTCTTGCGCCCTTTTTTATATCGGGGGCCGATGAAATCCGCCCTAAAGCTTCCACTCGCTTGCTCTGCGCCTCGCTCGGCTTTTGCCGGACGGCGCCAAATCTTCTTTTGGTCTTTGTTCAACGGCGGAAAGCCTCGCTTACGCAACCGCTCGCGACCCGAGCGAATTCTTCAAGCGCCAGCCAATACTATCTATTTCTCTATTTCTCCTCGACCCAATAGTTAGGGGCCTCGGCCGTGATCTGCACGTCGTGGACGTGGCTTTCGCGCAAGCCCGCGCCGGTGATGCGGACAAATTGAGGTTGCTTTTGCATGTCGGCGATGGTGGCCGAGCCGGTGTAGCCCATGGCGGCGCGAAGTCCTCCCATCAGCTGATGGATGATGGCTTGGACGGGGCCTTTGTAGGGGACGCGGCCTTCAATGCCTTCGGGGACGAGCTTGCCGGGGTCGCAGTCGGCCTTCTGGAAGTAGCGGTCGGCCGAGCCTCCGGCCATGGCGCCGACGCTGCCCATGCCGCGATAAGCCTTGTACGAGCGGCCTTGGTACATGATGACGTTGCCGGGGGCTTCGTCGGTTCCGGCGAACATGCCGCCGAGCATGACGGCGTCGGCGCCTGCGGCGATGGCCTTGGCGACTTCGCCCGAGTAGCGGATGCCGCCGTCGGCGATGACGGGGATGCCGTGTTTGCGGCAGGCTTCCGCGACGTTCATGATGGCGGTGAGCTGAGGCACGCCGACGCCCGCGACGATGCGGGTGGTGCAGATCGAGCCGGGGCCGATGCCGACCTTAACGGCGTCCGCGCCCGAGTCGATAAGGGCCTTGGCGGCGTCGGCGGTGGCGATGTTTCCGGCGATAATCTGAGTGTCTTTCGAAATTTTGCGAACGGCTTTGACCTGGTCGAGCACGCGGGACGAATGTCCGTGGGCGGTATCGACGACGATCACGTCCACGCCCGCGTCCACAAGAGCTTCGGCGCGGGTCAGGCCGTCCTTGCCGGTGCCGACGGCGGCGGCGGCGCGCAGGCGGCCATGAGCGTCCTTGCACGAGGTGGGGAAGGCCTGGGCCTTTTCGATGTCTTTGACGGTGATGAGGCCGATGCAGCGGTAAGAGCCGTCGACGACAAGGAGTTTTTCGATGCGATGCTTGTGCAGCAAGGCCTTGGCTTCCTCGTTGTTGACGCCCTCGCGCACGGTGACGAGGGTTTGAGTCATGAGTTCCGAGACGGGCTGTTGCATCTTGGAGGCGAAGCGGACGTCGCGGTTTGTGAGGATGCCGACGAGTTTGCCGGAAGGTTCGACGACGGGAATGCCCGAGATTTTAAAATCGGCCATAAGCTTCAAGGCGTCGGCCAAAGAGGCGTTGGGGCCGATGGTGATGGGATTGACGATCATGCCGGATTCGAAGCGCTTGACGCGGCGGACTTCTTCGGCCTGCTCGGCGGGAGTCATGTTGCGGTGGATGACGCCGATGCCGCCCGCTTGCGCCAAGGCGATGGCGAGGCGGCTGCCGGTGACGGTGTCCATGGCGGCGGAGAGGAGCGGAATGCTGAGGGAAATCGACTTGGTTAATTTTGTGGCCGTTTGGACTTCGGCGGGCAAAACGGAGGAGGCGCGCGGCACAAGCAGCACGTCGTCAAATGTCAGAGCTTCACGGAATTGCGCCATTTTCAGACCTTTTGGGTTTGCTGTTAATGGCAGCCATGTATAGGGGGAAAGGGGAAGGAAAGTAAAGGGGAATTTCCTACAGCTAGTGCCAAAATACCTTAAAAAGCAACAGTGGCTTATATGTGGCCGCTCTCAGGCTAAGGTTTGTCTGAAAGCTTCTCCGCAGTTTTTATCAGTATTCCAAACGGCAATACAGGGCCCCCATCCTCGACCAGCCCTGTGGTTCCCGGTCGATAGAGTGCGTTCAAGACAGGGGTCAAATCGGCGTCTTGAAGCCCGGCTTGCTTTAGTGCGTTGTATGTATCGATCATCGTGACGCGCTCGGAGGCATCTTCTGCAAGATGGTCGTGGGAGCGAAGGTCGCGGAGTTTTTGTCTTAACCACCAGACTACGAGACCAAGGAAGGTTCCTCCAATTGCAACACGTTCAAGTAAGATACCGACCATTAGGGTTGTATTTTCTTTGGGCAGCGAAATATCAATCTTGCCATTGACCGCATCTACAAGAAACATAACAGCGGCACCAAACAGAACGATAAGCGTGCCATTCCAGACAATACTTGCAAGTTGCGTTGAAGCCCCGTGTTGGGCTGCTCTTTTATCCCAATAATCGCGAGGTTTTGAGAGAGCGATCTTGGTTGCGAAGCTATCAAAAAACTCCTCACATTTTTTCCTGTACGTCAGGAGTTGCTCTTGTTGCTGCTCTTTTAAAGATGCGACATCTCCTCGCATTTTTTCAATTTCAGCTTGGGATTCGGAGATTCTGCTCAGAAGGTCATTTGGACTTCCGTATGATAGGAATACAGTTGCTACTGCTTCGGAGGCTGCGTCGTTAAAAGAATGTGGAGAAATAATTTGTGCAATAATTGGTCCGCACTGGTTTGGGTCGCCTATGGTCGCGATAAGGCTCGATACTGAAGCGAGCGGAAGGTACTTGGTGGAGATGGAAATTGGCTTATTCAGGATATCTTTTGGTTCTCGCAGCTTGTTAAGGTTCGATTGCATGAGAATATTGCGGTTAAAAGAAATCTTGTTGGCAAAATTTCCGTTCTGAAGCGGAACCCAGCCGTTTATTTCTTCGTCATACCATTCTTGAATTTCCTCTAAAGAGGCGAAGGACTTTGTCCAATGGCCTTTTTGAAAGGTGGTGCTGATTGGGAAGTCGATGTCATTCACTTCGGTCATAGCCCATTCCGAAAAAACAAAACGCTGATAAAGCGGGATACCATAATTGCGCGAGCTTTTACAGTATAAGCAACCTAAGCGATTCGTGGCTTCGGTTTTTGGCGCCGAGCGGTGTGCTTCTGCTCTAAGCTGAGAGCGCTGCGGGACGTGGCAGGCTATGCCAACAGGGCTTTTCAGTGACACTCTTATGCCGCGCGGACGCGCGGCGCTGGACCCCGGCCTTCGCCGGGGTGACGAGGGTTTTTTCTGGGTTCGTTGGACGATTAGCAGGCATCGCTCTGGCGGAACTCCCCCCCCACCCTTCCAGCCTTCGGCCTTGATGCCGAAAAAACGTTCCCCGGACGTTTTTTGACATCAAGGCCCGTGAGGGGGAGAGTCTTATGCCCGCGCGGGGATGATTGTGGGGCGGGTGGCTGTGGGAGGGCTGGTTCGGGGGGAGGCAGGGTAACGCAAGAGTATGGATTCGTTGAGAAGCGGAGGGAGGAAGCTAAATAATCTTTATTTCATTTAGCCGGTTCGACGCTGAGCATAGGGAGGAGTAACGCGCTTCCACTGCTTTTGCGCGAAATTTAATTGTTTTTGATTGCACGTTGATTACTATCGCTTGCAGCGTTTTTGATGCGGGGGCTGGATATGAAGGTTTATCGTTTGCTGATGGGCATTGCTCTCTGTTTGCTTTCGGCGTGCAGCTTAACGCGAGAAGAGTTGAGGGCTGAGCCGGGCGAGACTTTTGTTGTCGCTCTTCCTTATAAAACGGTTTTCAACAACTTCTCCGCTTTGTTATCGCGTTGTTCAGGCGAAGCGAGGACGATTTATAGTTATGTTGGGCTACCGGTTCCGATGGTGACCAAAGGGCATAGGGTTTTTCATATTATTAAGGAAAACGACGCTCGAACCGCTGCTTCCATTGATCGCATTGTAGACACTCCCTTTGATCGCAAAGTTGTCTTGTCCATCGACCTCGCTGCCAGAGGGGAGCAAACGGAGATTACTTATTTCAAGAAAAGCCAGTACGCTTTTTTTATGGATATGCGCGAGGCTCTCAAAAAGAGGGCAACCGGAGAGGACAAGTCAGACTTCTGTGAATAGGAAAAGGGGTCAACACATGACGCGTTTTGGTTTAGTTTGTATTGGTGTTTCTTTTTGTTTGCTTGCGGCTTGCAGCGCGACCAGAGAGGATGTGCGGGCCAATCCTTCGGCGAGCGGCACCATTCTTGTTAATGTTCCCTACAAGACAGTTCTTTACAACTTTACGGCTCCGCTCGGGTGCCGGGCTACCGGGCCAAACCTGTATGTTAATACAGGGGGGGCGGTTCCGTTGAAGACGTCCGCGCCTGATATGTCTCATCAATACGTGAGGGAGAACGAGGCGCATACCGCTGCTACAATCGACATCTACAGCGATTTGCCGTTGTACCGGACAGTGCTCGAATCCCTTGATTTGAAGGCAAAGGGAGATCAGACCGAGGTTACCTATTACAGAAAAGGCGTTCTCGCCAACGCTTTCGCCGATGTGCGGGAGAACGTTGAAAGCAGGGCGACGGGGAAATTTAGGGAAGAACGCAGAAGGCAGTATTGTAGTGACTGATTGGAGTCCTTCCCCCAGAGGGGGCGCCATTGAAAATTGTTTTGGCAGAAGCAAATGGGATCCCCGCCTTCGCGGGGATGACAATTTCTTATTTGGTTTCGCAGAGTTTGTCTTCCAAATCCTTGGCGGCGGAGAAGAAGGCTAGTTTGGCTTCTTCGGAGAAGGGGTTTTCGCTTTGGATGGCTCGGAAGAGTTCGTCGGAGTCGTAGCGGACCATTTCTACCATTTGTTCCATCAGCTCAAAAGTCTTGGTGGGGAAACGCATGGGGGGGAGGTTCAGCGAGACGACGATTTTGGCGAGCATATGCGTCAGGCCTTGGACGTAGGCGGCTTCTTTGTCGTGCTCTTCGGGGGTTACCATCGAGACGCGGAGGCCTAGTTTTTCCGTGCAGAATTTTGCGACGCCTTCGCCGCGTCCGCCGCGAATGTCGCAGATGGCGATGTTCAGGCCGTCGATGCCGTTTTTGCCGGACTGCGGGCCGAACAGCGGGTGCGTGCCGACAATCGCAACGCCGGGCGGCAGGAGTTCAAGCATCTCTTTGATGGGCTTTACCTTGACCGAGCAGACATCGAGGACGAGGGCGTTGGGTTTCAGTTTCGGGGCGATGTCGATGAGGGCTTGGCGCATCTTTTGGACCGGGACGGCGAGAGCGACGATATCGCACGCGGCTGCCGCGACGGTGGTCGCGTCGATGGCCGTGTCATGCAGAACAAGGTCGAAATGCTTTGCCAGATGCTGGGCGGCAAAATACCCGAACGAGCCTACACCGATGAGGCCCAATGATTCTTTATCCATCTCTCTTACCTATAACTATCTTCTGCCGGCTTTGAGGGGGGCGGCGTATCCGCCGAGGGGGGCGAGATGCTGCAACCGGCTGCCAAGCATCGCGCGTAGACGGGAAAGACGTGTGTCGTTGCGCCCAACATAGCCCTCGGTTTCCACAAGGTAAAGCGTCGGGGCTGAGCCGCCTCGTCCCATCGTTTGGGACTGGAGCTGCCGCACTTTATACCCTGCTTTTCCGAACAGGCGTTTCATTTCGCTTTCGGGCACGTGCACACATTGGAGGGCCAAGAAACTGTAGTCGTCACCCGTTAACTCCGGGTAAAGCTTTCCGACGATCAATCCGCCGGGGAGGGAATGGCGGGCGTTCGAGCGGCCTGCTTTCAGGTGCTCAAAGGGCATTGAGGCGAAGACGGTCAGGACGTTCTTTTTGTCGCCCGCGAGCATCGGCCACCAGGCGTCTTTTTCGCCTTCCTTGGGGAAGGGGACGACGGCGAGGGTCGCCTTTTCGGCTTGCACGGCTTTGATGGCGGCTGTTGCCGAGGGGAATTCCATGAGGGGGGTGAAGGAGCCGTAGTAATCGCGTGTCAGGTCCCAGAGGTTGGGGTCCTTTGGGGGGACGGTGACGGCGACTTTGAAAGTGCCTTCGATCAGCGTGAAGGCGGAGATCATTTCGCGCCAGAGGCGGACGATCAGGCCTTCGGGAAGCTTGCCTTGTGGGCGGCCCATCAGGGCGCGCAACATTTGCGCCTCGCGGCCGGGGCGGATATAGATGTGCTGTTTTCCCTTGATCTTTCTTACCTGATCGATCACTTCGGCGCGTTCACGCAACAGGTCGTGCATGATAAAATCGATCTTATCGATCTGGGCGCGCAGATCGGCCAAGGCCTGTTTGTCGGGATTTACGGCGACGGATTTAAGCGACATTTATTTACCCTAATCACCTCAATTAAAGGCGTAGAATAAGACAGGATCGGCAAAAAGTCCAAGATTCATATAGGCAAAGGTAGCGGAAAAAGCGGGTCTGCGCCTATTTTTGCTCTTTTTGTGCGGCATCCGACTGCGCCGCAAATCCTTTTTTGCGCCTCCACAATCAGGACGCCTCCGCCTTGGCGCAGCATCAGCCAAGGAGCAATTATTTCGAGTTCGCGCGCAATATTGCGGTTGGCTGCACACCATGACGGCGGGGCGTAGAGCGCGCGCTCAAGGCTGCGGACGAAGAAAAAGTGCTTCCTCATTAACTCGGCAATTTGCCTTGCCGTGTACGCGGTTTCTTGCGCGAAAGGCGTTGCGGCGTTTTGCGCCCATGCGCCGTTAAGCTTCGGAACGATGAGTAAAAGCCGGCCTTCTCCCTTAAGGACGCGCCAGATTTCGCGCAGCATTAGGTCAATGTCGGCGTCGGTGTGCAGGGCTGCGACGAGGTCGAGGCTGGCGTCGGCAAGAGGCTTGCCTCGAGAGTCGACAATCGAGGAGAAGGATTCCGGATCGATGCGGGCGGTGATGGGGTCCTGCCAATCCTGAAGGAGCGAGGCGCTGCCCAAGGGCAGCACTTTTTCGCCCGCCGTCAGCGGGCAGAGTTTGGAGGCGTGTTTGCGCAGAAGTTCCTGAGCCGCTTGGCCTATTTCGCTTTCATAAAAAGCGCGCGCATCGACACGATCGGTGAACATGGTCGTAGTGAAATTGGTTCGTTAACCGTCTATTAGCATAAATCGGGGACAGTTAACAGTTGCCTGAAATCAAGAATAGCTTTTGCGGAACCATGTCCTTTTCCATCGAGCTTTTGCCCGCTTTTAACAATAACTACATCTTCGTGGTCGCCGATCACGATCTCGGGCTTGCCATGGTTGTCGATCCGGGCGACGGCGAGTTGGTTTGCCGCGAGCTTAAAAAGCGCGATCTTTATCTCGCGTTGATCCTTAATACCCATCATCATAACGATCATGTCGGCGGGAATGACCGGCTTCAGCAGGAGTTCGGCGCGCCCGTGATTGGGCCTGTGAAGGAAAAGGCCCACATTCCCGGCATTTCGCGCGGGGTTGCGCAGGGGGATGTCGTGACGTTTTCGACGTTGCGCGGGCAGGTGATTGAGACCGGCGGGCATACCGACGGCAGCATTTCTTATTATTTCCCGCAGCTCGATACGCTGTTTTGCGGGGATACGCTTTTCACGCTCGGGTGCGGGCGGCTTAACGAAGGCAATCCGCAGCAGATGTGGGAGTCGCTCAAGCGCATTCGCGCGCTGCCCGAGAATACCCTTTTGTACTGCGGGCATGAGTATGCAGAGCTTAATGCGGCGTTCGCCGTTCTGGTCGATAAGGGGAACGAGGAGCTTCAGGTTCGGGTGGCGGAGATTACGTCGCTTCGCAAGCAGGGGAAGCCGACGGTTCCCTCCATGCTGGGGTCCGAGAAGCGGTGTAATCCGTTTTTAAGGGCGGATGATCCGGTGTTCAGGAGCGTGCTGGCCAAAGAGCGCGTCGCGCCTGAGGATGCCGATGCGGCGGCGGTGTTCGGGAAGCTGCGGGCGGCTAAGGATCAGTTTGGGCAGAAGCGGTAGGACGGGCATCCGGCTCTGCTTTTCGTTTTGCGGAAGAACCACCTCACCCTCCCATCGCGTTGCGATGGGGCCCTCACTCTCCCCCACTTCGTGGCGGAGAGGGTGTTTCCTGCAACCGCGCTTCTGCGCTTCCAATTTAATGAGGTGTTGAGTTTTATGCGCCGCAGACGCGGCGCGCTGGATCCCGGCTTTCGCCGGGATGACGGACACTTTAAAGGGCGTTCGGTTCTTCGGAGCGGATGGTTTCGGTCCAGCGGCGTTCGAAGTGGCGGAGGGTTTGGTGGGTGGTTTCGATTTCGCGGCCTTCGCTCTTTAGGAGGTCGTCGGCCATGCTCAGGTTCATGATTGTCAGGATTGCCAAGATGCCTCGGCCTTTGTTGGACAGCTTCAGGCGCGCGGAACGGCGGTCGCGCAGGGACGACTGGCGCTCGACGTAGCCGCCGTCGACGAGGCTTTTAAGATTGTACGAGGCGTTCGAGCCTAGGTAATAGCCGCGTTCGATGAGGTCGCGGACGGAGATTTCTTCGGTTCCGGTTGGGCCGCCAATTGTGCCGAGCATCACGGCTTGCACGGGGCTGATGTCGTGAAAACCATGCTTTGAGAGTTCGATGCGCACGACGTCGAGGTAACGGCGGTGCATCCGCTCGATCAGGCGGGGTAAATCCTGCGCGACTTGCGTTTTGGCATCGACGGGGGGTACTGCACTTTCTTCCATAGTGCGCCTACCATAAGCCCATGAAAAATAATAATTGGTAAATGGCCTGTTTTTGTCACAGAATGGGGGTCCTTCCTGCCTTTTTCTTCCCCGAGGGTGCCATGGTTTTCAGAAAAGCCTTTCCTCTTCTCCTGTTGGGTTTGGTCGCGTGCGCTCAGACCGATGAGAATGCCAAGATGTCGCTTTCCCTTTGCGATCAGGGAAAGGTGTTGTTGCGCGAGGGGAAGCCTGCAGAGGCGAGGGACATTTATCTTTCCGCCGTTTCGCGCGACGACGGCAATGCGCGGGCTTGGAACGGGCTTGGGGTTTCCAACTCCATGCTCGGAAAGCGCGGCGATGCGCGCGAGGCTTACAAACGCGCGCTTGACTTGCAGCCGGAGGACATGATTGCGGCGAACAATTTGGCGCACCTTGAGCTTGAAGAAGGGCGATCTGCGGCTGCGGTCGAGCTGCTCGAAAAACTCGCGGCTGATGAGAAGGCTCCGGCGACGTTGAAAGAGAATTATGCCAAGGCTGTTCGCGCAACTCAGCCGGTGCCGGTTGCGGCTCCGGTGGCTCAGCCTGTGGTTCCGGTTGTTAAAGAGTCGAAGGCGGTTGCGAAGGTTGCGCCGCGTGCGGCGGCCAAGGTCGTTGCGGCACCTGCGCCGAAGGCCGCGTCTTCGCCTGTGCAAAGAGTCGAGATCGATGTGAAGGTTTTGCCGCACTATGCTGATCTTGGAGAGTATCCGACCGATGCGATGGCGCGGGCGCGGGTTGCGAGGCTGAAGGCGGATGACAGGTTTCCTGAGGGGGTTTCACTCGAGGTTTTCCCGGATGTGAAAGCGGTTGGGGGGACGCCTCAGTTTGCAGTCAGGGCGACGGGGAAGGAACCTGCGGAGATTTGCGAAGAGATGAAGGCGCTTGAGGCGGCTTGCGTGGCGCGGTAGGGCGTTTTGAAGGATTTTGGCTGCGGCGCTCGGCGCTGGATCCCGGCTTTTTCGGAATGGCTAGTGAGGCAGCGGACGGGAGTGTTTGTTGGGTATCACCTCACCCTCCCATCGCTTCGCGATGGCCCCGCCCTTACCAGCCTTCGGTCTTGATGCCGGAAAAATGTCCCCCGGACATTTTTCTTTTTCGGCATCAAGCCCCGCGAGGCTGCGGAGAGGGAATTGAGTCTTGCCTCGCGGACGCTCGGCGCTGGATCCCGGCTTT
>CAYUPD010000002.1:0-28252 GCA_964446645.1 uncultured Rhodospirillaceae bacterium | reverse complement strand
GGTGCCGTGGCTGGTCTACGACGAAGAAGGGCATGAGATGTCCGCGCATCCCCTGCTCGATCTTTTGGCGCGGCCCAATCCGTTGCAGGACGGCGTGACGTTTTTTGAGAGCGTGTACGCAAATCTGGAAGTATTCGGCAACGCGTATATCGAGGCGATCCGCCCCACGGGAGGCGGCGCGCCGGTCGAGCTGTACGCGCTGCGCCCGGATCTCATGAAAGTTATCCCCGGCGCGACGGGCCTGCCGCAAGGCTACCAATACGCGGTGAACGGGCAAACGACGACGTGGCCTGCGGATCCCCTCAGCGGCGCATCGAACATTTTGCATTTAAAGCATTACCACCCGCTCGACGACTGGTACGGGCTCGCGCCGATGGAAGCGGCGCTGCAATCGATCGACCAGCACAACGCGTCGGGCGCGTGGAATCAGGCGTTGCTCAATCAGGGCGCAAGGCCTTCTGGGGCGTTGGTGTACGCGCCCAAAGACGGATGCCCTGCCTCGCTGACGGACGATCAGTTGCAAAGACTGCGCGAAGAGATGGGCCAGCTTTATCAGGGCGACCGCAACGCCGGAAGGCCGCTGATTTTGGAAGGCGGGCTTGAATGGCGCGAGATGAGCCTAAGTCCGAAAGATATGGATTGGCTTTCGGGCCGCAACAACGCAGCGCGGGACATCGCGCTGGCGTTCGGAGTTCCGGCGCAGTTGATCGGCATACCGGACGCGCAAACGTACGCGAACGTCGAGCAGGCGCGGCTTGCGTTTTACGAAGAGACGGTGCTGCCGCTCGTGACGCGCGTGATTGCGGGCGTGGACAGGTGGCTCAGTCCTATGTACGCGGACAGGCCCGCGCTGGATTTCGACGCGGATGGCATCAGCGCGCTGACGGAGAAGCGGCAGGCGCAGTGGAGCAAAATACAGAACGCGGACTTCCTGACGCAAAACGAGAAGCGCGAAGCGGCGGGCTACGGCCCCGTCAAAGGGAGCGACGAAAGCGGGGACGGAAGCGACGACGTAGACCGAGGAGGAAAAAGGAGCGGAGCGAAATACAATCCGGAGCAGCCGCGCGTGCCCGCGGGCAACCCCGACGGCGGGCAATGGACGAGCGGCGAAGGCGGCGCGGGAACGTTTGATCCGGACGCGATCATACCAGTTTTTCCGATTGAAGAGTTTCTAATATCGCTTCTCGGGGGATCAGCTGTAGTAAATTTTGCGCGGAGAATTCTTTCTATCATACAATTGCTTGGGCAAGCCGCGCAGATTGAGAGTCTCGCAGATATAGAATTAACATTTCATGGAGCACAACGGTTTCTTGAACGAGGCTTTTCAGAAGCATCCATACATGAGGCCATTCAAACGGCTATAAAAACGGGCCAAATAACAACAAAAACTGGGAAATACGGAACGCCTCAAAATATTTACAAAGGATCGAATGGCATTACAGTAATCACAGAAACATCTGGAAGAAATGCCGGTAAAATAATAACGTTATATCGGGGCGAATAGGAAAAACAGTCATGAAGATATCAATACAAAAAATTGAAGCGGCGCTGGCCGCCGAGGACATCGAGGATTTAATCTCCGGCGGCGCGCCGACGGACGAATACGCAAGCGAAGCAAAGCTTATAGCGCGCGCCGTCGAAGAAATGAAAGGAGACCTCCTAACCGAGCAAAATTTGGTTGCGGTTCTTTCGCTCATATGGAAAAAATCTTTCGGTCGAACGGACAAAGAAATTGAAGAAAGATTGCCGTCTTTTCGGCATATATCGCAGAATTTGCTGGCATAATTGAAGGGCGGACGCGATTCCGAATGGATTGACGCAGGCAGCCAGCATGCGTATCCCTTTAAAAAAGAGTAGGTCATGAAATGGGTCGCTGAAATCTCGACGCCGAAAAAGATGAGCTTTATTATCGAACAGGACAGTCGGGCAGGATTTTACATTTACGTTTTTGAGGACGATAAAGGAATTGACGATTATCTTCAGGACACGCTCGAAATGGCACAACGGTTTGCTCTACGCAGGCTTCAGGTTCCCTTAGACGCATGGAAAGAGGTCGAAGGCTGACCGCAAAAAGAGCGAACGGCGTTCAAACGGATAATAAATCCTTGGGAGCGGAAAGCCCGGTCGCGAAGCGGCGGGCTACGGCCCGTTGCCGGACGGAAAAAATTCAGATGGCAAAAACGATGGCTAAAAAATTACGCCGCAGGAGCGCGGAGCGGAGCGATACGATGGGCGATGACGCGGCGAAAGCTTGCGACGATGCCCTGATTGTCTTCGGCGAAATGTTTGATGAACGCCCACAGCGCGCGTTCTTCTTCGCCCATAACGACGAGAGAGTAAGTCCTATGGTTTTTCTCATAAGGCCCAAAAACCAGATTGGGAGGAAAGCCTCTCAGCAAAAACTCTTTATCGGCCGGGCCGCCCCTAAAGTTGGCGACCGAAAAGCCGGGGAACCCGCATTTTATAAAATCCTGCGTATCCGCGCCGAAGGGCCGCGAATTAAAAACGCTAATAACGTTATTGGTATCGAAATCGACGTCGTGAACGGCGCCCTTGACGATCAAAGCGGCCTGGTTGGGGAGAGAATATTTAACGACGGGCAAAGGAACGTCTTGAAGAAGATAAGCGCCGACGATCTGAACTTTTTCGGCCGGATCGAGGCCAAGCTCGTCGGAGACGCGAAGAAATTTGTCGCGATGGCGGATAACCCCTTGGGCATGAGGCATCTTGGGATCGATAAAATTAAAAAACGTCGAGATCGGATTACGTTTGGGCATCGGTGTCGTTCCGGCAAAATTTCGCGAGGGGATGGTATGCCGTTCGAGGGCGGAAATTCAAACAGAAACAATACTTTCAGGAGCGCCTATGAGGGTCCAAACCCAATGAGGATGGGAGGCGCTGTTTGCTTAAGACGTTGAAAGACAAGGAAACGAGCGCAGGCGTGGTAGGCCCCACGTCAAGCGATGTTGACGCTGTCTTTCAACGTCTTAAGCAAACCCTCCGGGCGCGACGAAAATGCGGGTTGGCTGGCCAACCCGCGTTTTCGTCAGCGCATCGCCCCCATCCTCATTGAGTTTGGACCCTAACCATACGGTCGCGAAAAAGCTTTTTTAAACAGCACATAGGCAAAAGAATGGACATCAAGCACATGTCCCGTCCGCTGAGCGTCAAAACGCTCGGCGGCGACGGGCTATTTACGGGCTACGCCTCCGTGTTCGGCGAGCTCGATCAGCAAAACGAAATCGTGGCGGCGGGAGCGTTTTTGCGCACGCTGGAAAAGTGGCGGCGTCAGGGCCGGACTCCGGCGCTTTTGTGGATGCACGATCCGACGCAACCGATAGGGATCTGGCAAACGATCCGCGAGGATCAAAACGGATTGTTTGTCGAAGGCAAGCTCGCGCTGCGCACCCAAAAAGGGGCTGAAGCGTACGAGCTTCTCAAGATGGGCGCGTTGACGGGCCTGTCGATAGGCTACAGGGTCGTGACGAGTTCGATCGACGCGGTACGCAAGGCGCGGGTTCTTACGTCCGTGGATTTGTTCGAAATATCGCTGGTTACGTTTCCGGCGAACGAGGCGGCGCGGGTCAACGGCGTCAAGAGAGGCGGCAAAAGGAGAGATGACCCGGCCGAGAGGCTGCGCGAAGCCGCCCGCGCGCTGACGGAGCGGAAAACTTAACCCTTCTCGTCATTCCGGAAAATTTGCGAAGCAAATTTATCCGGAATCCAGTCGGTATTTCCGCAAAAACAGAGGTTTGTTTTTAATTTTTTCAATAACCAACACCCCGAGCCTGACCCGCTCGGACGAGGGGAATGCGAGGAGCGAGGAGCGCAAAACCGCAGCGTACTTCAAAGGTACGTGAGGATTTGAGCACCGAAGCGACAAAGCAGGCCCCCGTCCGAGTCGGGGCGGGTTCGGGGTTTATTTAAGAGGAGTAAACATGATCGATATGAACGAAGTAAGGTCTGCGACGGACACGCTCGCAAGAGCCTTTGAAGAATACAAAAGCGTCAACGACCAGCGCCTTGCCGAGATCGAGCAGCGCGGGTCTGCGGACGTTCTGACCGACGAGCACTTGGGCCGCATGGATAAGTCCATCGACAAGTTGCAGGACGAGGTCACGAGCCTTAAGACGTCGATGCTGCGTCCCGCCAAAACGGGTGCAGCGCCGGTTGCGGACAGCGCGCACAAATCCGCGTTTATGCAGTATGTCGTGAAGGGCTACGACGGAGGCCTCGCGTCTTACGAAAGCAAGGCGCTCGAAGTCGTCAACGGAGCCGAAGGCGGGTTCATGATTCCGGCCGAATTGTCGGAACGCATCGTGACGCGCCAATTCGACACGACGCCGATGCGCCAGATCGCGACGGTCATGACGATTTCGACCGAAGCGGTCGAGATGCTGCGCGACACGGCAGAGCCGGTCGCCCAGTGGGTGTCCGAGCTTGGTTCGCGCGACGACACGGCCGACAACGGCGTGGGCCGCATTCGCATTCCGGTGCACGAGCTTTACGCGCAGCCCAAGGCGACGCAAAAACTGCTCGACGACGCGACGATCAACGTCGAGGAATGGCTGATCGGCAAAGTCTCGGCCAAGTTCTCGCGGGCCGAGAACAACGCGTTTGTGGTAGGCGACGGGATCGGCATGCCGCGCGGCTTTACGAGCTACACGGCGGCGACGACCGACGACGCGACGCGCGCGTGGGGCGTCTTGCAGTATGTGGCCACGGGCGCGGATGGAGCGTTTACGTCCAGCAACGCGGCGGATTGCCTCTTTGACCTGATGCACAAGCTGCGGGTCGGCTATCATCCTGGGGCAGTGTGGGTCATGCCGCGCGCGGTGGCGGACACGATCCGCAAGTTCAAGGAGAATTCGACGCAAGCGTACATCTGGCAGCCGGGCCTCCAGCTCGGGACTCCGGCGACGCTGCTCGGATTCCCCGTTGTGCTGGGCGAAGACATGCCGTCCGCGGCGTCGGGAAGCTTCTCGCTCGCGTTCGGGAATTTCAAGGAAGGCTACACGATTGTGGACCGCCTTGGAATGCGCATTTTGCGCGACCCGTACACAGGGGCGCCGTTCATCAAGTTCCGCTGCACGAAGCGGACGGGCGGCGACGTCGTGAACTTCGAAGCGATCAAGCTTCTGAAGTTCTCGGCATCGTAAGAGACAGGGGCCGGCGCCCCCCTGCCGGCCCCTCCCCTTTTTTCATCGAACATTTTTTAAGGAGATACTTCCATGTCACAACGCGATCTTTTAAGAACACAGCTTGTGTCGCCGACGCTTGCGCCTGCGGCGCGGGTTAACGGCACGGCGACCGGAGCGGCGGTCGATCTGCGCGGATTTGACGGCGCGGTCGTCGTCTTTTCGTTCGGAACGTGCACGGACGGCACGCACACGCCGACAATCATTCATTCCGACGACAACTCGACGTTTACGACGTGCGTTTACGGCACCGACATCGACGGCGCGTCGGCTTTGACGGCCGTGACGAGCAGCGCAGGCGGCAACGCCGTCCAGCAGGTCGGCTACATCGGCAAGAAACGCTACGTCGCCGCCGTGATAACGACGACCGGAGCGACAACCGGAGCGTTGAGCGCCGCAAGCGTGATCGCGGGTTATCCGCACCGCGCGCCGACGTTGTAAGGAAAAAGGCATTCGGGAACGCGTTTCCCGAATGCCGTTTCTTTCCCTTCCCCATTTTTGGAAAAACATATGTTTTCATTTACCTTAGTGACGCCGCCCGCGGCCGAGCCGGTCGCGCTGGCCGAGGCGAAAGCGCACGCGCGCGTCGATACGAGCACGGATGACGCGCTGATAACGAACCTGATAACGAGCGCGCGCCTTTGGGCCGAAAAATACACGGGCCGGGCGTTTATGACGCAGACGTGGAAGCTTTCGATTGACGAGTTGCCCTTGTGCCTCAATGCGTCGAACGCGATTAATTTGCCGCGTTCGCCGTTGCAAAGCATAACGTCGGTCGGCGTTTTCGCGGACGACGACGATTCCGAAACGTGGGACGCCGATAATTATTTTACCGACACGTCGCGCGAGCCGGGACGGCTGGTGTTGCGTTTGGGGGCCTCGTGGCCCTGCCCGACGCGGCCCGCGAACGGCGTCGAGATCACGTATGTCGCGGGATACGGCGGTAGCGAGAGCGTTCCGGAGCCGATCAAATGCGCGATCAAAGAGCTTGTCGCGTACTGGTACGCGCACCGGGGCGACGAGGACGTTTCGCCGATATTGGCGGCGCGCGCGCTGCTCGATCCGTACCGCGTCCGATATGCGGGGCTTTGATATGCAGATCGGAAAAATGAACAAGCGCGTCGCGTTGCAGCAAGAGCAGCAAACGCCCGACGGCGCTGGCGGCTACACGCTCGCCTGGACGACGCTGGCGGACGTGTGGGCGAATATTTCTCCCTCCTCGGGCCGCGAAGTTTCGGCGGCCGGGCGGCTCGAAGGGCAAGTGACGCATAAAGTGACGCTGCGCGGGCGCGTGGACATTCAAATCACGACCGACATGCGGCTTTTGTACGGAACGAGGGCGTTTAACGTCCGCGCGGTTTTGGACCCGAACGAGGACGGAATCTGGGCCGTTTTGTACGTCGAGGAAGGAGTCGCGACATGAGCGATATACTGTTTAACGTCCAGCAGGCGGTGTTCGACGCGCTGGCCGCAAATCCTGCCGTGCAGGCGGTTTTGGGGCCGTCGCCCGCGTTGTACGATTACGTGGCTCCGGGAGCGGAGTTTCCGTACATCGTCTACGGCCCCGTGCACGCGGAAAGCTACGACGCGAAAGCGGAATCCGGCTTCGAGCAAATCGTGACGCTTAATATCTGGTCGCGCTACAGGGGCGGCAAAGAGGCGAAAGAGATTTTTCAGGCGGTTTACGACGCGCTGCACCGCGCAAATTTGAGCGTCGCGGGGCAAACGTTCGTTCTTTCCGAGTTTCACAGCGCGGATTTCTCGCTGGACGAGGACGGGCAGACGTACCACGCGGCCGTAAGGTTTACGATTGTCACGCAGGGCGATTAAATGAAAAGAAAACATTATTCCATCGACCAGCTTTCGACCGAGACGGCGCGCAAGGCGCAGGCCGAGGCGGCGGCGATGCAAAGCGCGCTTAAAAAGCTTCGCGGAAATCTTAACAACGTGCGCCGGAATTTTTCCGCGCCCACCGTCCGGTCCAAGCGCACGTGGACCAAGCGCAAAGTCACGACGCTAAGCCCCATTTTGCGCGCGCAGGCCGGAATTTTCGACGATTTTCTGTCGTCGTCGCTTCTCGATGCGCTGGGCGGAACGTCGAGCGGCGGCTGGAGCGCCTTCGAAGACAAAATTTACATGAGCGAAGCTCAAACGGCGGGGCGCACGCTTGCCGAACTGCTGACAGGCCAACGCATCCGTTAATAATGCAAGGAAACGCCTCCCATGTCATTCGATGAAATTCTTTTGCCGTTACGAGCCGGGTTCGGCTCGTCGGGCGGCCCTAACTTTTCGACCGAAATTGTCGTCGTCGCCAACGGCTTCGAGCGGCGAAACCAAAACTGGGCGCAGGCGCGGCGCGTGTTCGACGCGCGCGCGGGCGTGCGCTCGGCCGCAGACGCTTCGGCGCTTCTTGCGTTTTTCCACGCCCGGGCGGGCCGCGCGCGCGGTTTTAGGCTCAAAGACTGGAGCGATTATTCGAGCGCCGCCGACAATATTTCGGCGCCCGCTTTCTCCGATCAGGCCCTCGGCACGGGCGACGGAACGACGCTCGCGTTTCAGCTCATCAAAAATTACGGCAGCGGCGGCGTTACGCATATCCGCAGCATCAAAAAGCCCGTGGCGGGAAGCGTCCTGATAGGCCTTAGCGGCGCGCAGCTTTCAAGCGGTTTTAGCGTCGATACGACGACCGGCGTCGTCACGTTTGCGACGGCCCCTGCGCTCGGGCAAACGGTTACAGCCGGATTTTTATTCGACGTGCCGGTGCGCTTCGATACGGATTATCTGGCCCTCTCGGCCGAGAATTACGCGACGTATCAGGCCGACGTGCCGATTGTCGAAATCAGGGTCTAAAATGAAAAACATTTCCGCAGAATTGCAGGCTCACCTTGAGGGCGAGCTAACGACGCTCGCGTATTTGGTCAAGATCACGCGCGTTGACGGAACGGTCAAAGGCTTTACCTCGCACGACCGCGATTTGACGCTCGACGGCGTCGCGTACAAAGCCGAAAGCGCGTTGACGCCGAGCGCCATCGAAAGCCGCGCCGGATTGGCCGTCGATAACCTTGAGGTCACCGGGATTTTGGACAGCGACGAGATGAAGGACGAGGACATCGAATCCGGCCTTTACGACTTTGCGCGCATCGACGTTTACGCCTGCAACTGGGCCGATTTGGCGCAAGGGCCTGTGCAGCTTCGGCGCGGCTGGCTGGGGCAAGTCTCGCGGATGGGCACGCACTACGTCGCCGAATTGCGCGGCCTGCACGATCTTTTGCAGCGTCCCATCGGCGATTATTACACACCCGAATGCCGCTTCGACCTCGGCGACGCGCGGTGTTGCGTCGCGCTTGCGGCGCTGACGGTAACCGGCAGCGTCACAGGAGCCGCCGACAACGCCCGTTTTACAGACGCCTCGCAAACGGCGGCCTCCGGCGCGTTCGCCTACGGCAAGCTGACGTGGATTTCGGGAAACAACGCCGGAGCGAGCATGGACGTCAAGGCATGGGACCTCGACGCGAAGCTTATGACGCTGTGGCTTCCGATGCCCAAAAACATTCAAACGGGCGACGCTTACGCCGTCACGCCCGGCTGCGATAAGCGCTTTACGACGTGCAAAAATACGTTTTCGAACGCCGCGAATTTCGGCGGTTTTCCGTATGTGCCGGGCGTCGGCAACATTTTGAAGTATCCGTCATGACCGAAAAAACATCATTGGCGATCGAGGCCGCCCGCGCGTGCCTAGGCACGCCGTTTCACCATCAGGGGCGGCAGGCGGGCCTTGGCCTCGATTGCATCGGGCTTTTGGCCGTGTCCTTAAAAGCCGCTGGCTACGATATTCGCGACCGCGCCGACTACGCGCGCCGCCCCGACGGCAAAAGCCTGATCGCGGCGCTCGACGAGCACGGCGCAAAGCCCGTCCAAGACATTCAGGCGGGCGACATCCTCGTCTTCCGGTATGACGGGCAGCCGCAGCATGTCGCCCTGGCGACAAGCGCCGAGACGATGATCCACAGCTTCGCTCCGGCGAGAAAGGTCGTCGAAACGAGCATCGGCGCTTACTGGAAGCGCCGCCTCACAGGCATTTATAGGCTTTAATATGGCATCCGTTATTCTCAAATCCGTCGGCGCCGCCGCCGGAGGCCTTCTTATGCCCGGCGCATCGCTGTTCGGAAAAGCTCTATTCGGCACGCTGGGCGCAAGCCTCGGCAACATTATCGACAGCCAGCTCGGACTCGGCACGACGATTACAGGCCCAAGGCTTGAAAATCTTTCGGTTCAGGATTCGCGCTACGGCGTAGGAGTAGCGACCATTTACGGCAACGCGCGCGTCGCTGGCAACGTGATCTGGTCTTCGGATCTGATCGAAACGCAGCACACCGAAACCCAAGGCGGCAAGGGCGGCAGTTCGGGCGTCACGACCAAGACCTACACCTACAGCGTCCACTGCGCGGTGGGCGTTTGCGCGGGCCCCATCGCGGGGATCAACAAAATCTGGGCCGACAGCACGGTGATTTACGACGGCGGCGTATGGAAATCCGGCGTTTGCGACGGCGCGTCGATCTATCTGGGCGGCGACGATCAGGCGGCGGACGGATTTATGCAGTCGATTTTGGGAACGGGCAACGTCCCGGCGTATAAAGGCCTCGCCTACGTCGTTTTCGACAATTTGCAGCTCGACGATTTCGGAAATCGGCTGCCGAATTTGACGTTCGAAGTCGCGGCGGCAAACGTAACGTCCGATCCGGCCTGCGCGGGCACGACCGAAGCGGCGATTTCGCAACGATCGACGACCGTCATGAACGGCACGATGCTGCCCATCGTTTTGGAAAGCAACGGCTCGGACGTGCGGCGCGTCCTGATCGGCGGCTTCGTGCCCAACGGCAGCACGGCGACGTTTATTGCAAGCGAGTTCGACGTAACAAGCGACGTCCCGGCGGAGCAGACGAGCGCGCAAAGCGCAAGTTTTACGATTGTTTCTCCGGCGACGGATTCGTCATGGGCCTTGTCGCCCGACGGCCGCTTTGTCGCGTTTTACCTGCAAAGCTCGATAACGCCCTCGCACGCTTTTTGCATTTACGACATCGAAACGCGGACGTTCGGCGCGATTTATACGGCCGCGCTCGCGCAATCGTCGTCGTATAAGCAAATCGCGTGGCTCGACGCGCAGCATTTTGTGATCGATAACGTCTTAAGCAACGCGCGCGGCCTTCAGGTCTTCGCGCGCGCGGGCACCGGTATCGTCGATCTCGGCTTTACGGCTCTTTGGGGCTCGAACAGCAGCACGACGACGCGGCCCTTTTACGGCGCGCAGTTCACGCCTTATGCCGACGGGCTTTTGGCCTATAATTTCGTCATCTCCGGCGCGACGCTTCGGGCGCGGACGATTGCATGGCGCGACAACGCGCTTTGCTTGGGAGACATATACGCCGTCGCCTCGGGCCTTTCGCTCGGCAGCGGCAGCGGGCCGCATGCGCGTTTTCTCAAGACCGCGAGCGACGAATGGACGCTCGTTTACGGCACCGTTTTGTATTTTTGCGCGATGTCGTTTGCGCCACAGGCCTCGTCGGCTTCCGTCACGCGGCCGTGGCGGCAATTTACGCAGGATTTCGGGACGGGATCGGTCAATTTTCCCGTTTTTTACGGCGACAGGCTTTTGATCGTCCAAAACGGCGTTTACGGCGACACGTATCTTATTTCGGAAGTCGCGCTTCAAGACGGCACTTTCGATCTGACCGTCGATGCCGCGCCTGTTTCGAGCCTTGTCAATTCGTACAATTATTTTTGCGCGCTCAAGCTCGACACCGCGCGCCTTTTGTTTTTGTGCACGGGCGGGACGAGTTATTCGTTTAAAAATATCGCCGTTTTCGAGCGCAACGCGGCAGGAAGCGTCGGTGCGGTCGTGTCCGACATTCTGAAGCGCGCGGGATACGCCGAAAGCGATTTCGACGTTTCGGCGCTGTCCGACACGCCGGTTCAAGGTTATATCGTCCAAGAGCCGATGAGCGCCAGGAACGCGCTCGAGCCTTTGCAGACTTTTGCGCCGTTCGACTTGATCGAAACGTCCGGGCAGTTGAAGGCCGTTCTTCGCGGCGGCGCGGCCGTGGCCGAAATCCTCGAGGACGAGCGCCGCGCGGCGGGCGAGGACGACGATCCGCCTCCGCCGCTTTCGGCCTCCCGCGCGCAAGAACTGGAGCTTCCGCGCGAAGTCAACGTCGAGACAATCGATCCGTCGCGGAATTTTGAGATCAACTGCCAGCGCGCCCGCCGCATCGCCTCGAACGCGCGGACGGTCCAAAAAATCTCGCTGCCTGTCGTCTGCGGCGCTAATACGGCAAAAAAAGTAGCCGAAACAAAGCTTTATACGGCATGGGCCGAGCGCGAACTCATCAAAATCCAGACCTCGCGCGCGCATCTGGCGCTCGACCCGGCGGACGTCGTCGATCTCGGCGACGGCTCTTTGCTGCGCATCGCCTCGATTGCTCAAAGCGGCGGGCTTCTCAAGATCGAAGGATTTAAGAGCTACGCCTCGAGCCTTTCGAGCGACGCCGTCGCGGACGGAGGCGCAGGCATCGGGTCGAGCGGAAGCTCTTCCGTCCCATCGATTTTGTATCTGATGGACGCGCCGCTTCTTCAGGCCGCCGACGATCAGCCGGGATTTTACGTCGCGGTCACGGGACTTGCGGGCTGGAAGGGCGCGACGATTTTGCGATCTGGCGACGGAATATCTTATGCCTCGGTCGCGTCGATGGCGGCTGCGGCAGTGGCCGGAATCGCAACAAACGCCCTGCCCGAGGGGTCGGCTTTTTATTGGGACAACGCGCATTCCGTCAACGTGCAGTTGACGCGCGGCGAATTGTCGAGCTGCACCGAAGCCGATCTGATGAACGGCGCGAATGCCGCGCTTTTAGGCGATGAGATTGTCCAGTTTCGCACGGCGACTCTCGCGGGGCCGGGGCTTTATACGCTGAGCAACCTCTTGCGCGGACGGCGCGGAACCGAGGCCGCAGCATCGACGCACAGCGTCGGCGAAACGTTCGTCCTGCTGCAAGCGGGGACCGTGACGTTCATCCCGGGCAATCTAAGCGACCGCAACAAGGCCTATTATTTCCGCGCGCTGAGCGCAGGGCAAACGTTAAGTTCCGCGCAGGATTACGCGTTTACCTATGGCATGAAGACGCTTTGCCCCCTTTCGCCCGCGTGCGTCAAAGGCGCGCGCAGCCTCGGCACAAGCGGCGATTTGACGATTACGTGGGCGCGCCGCGCAAGGCTTAACGCCGAATGGGCCGACTCCATCGACGTGCCCCTGGACGAGGCGGAAGAGCTCTACGAAGCCGACATCATGGACGGCGATACCGTCGTGCGCGCGTTGACGGGGCTGACGTCGCCCACGGTTACCTACACCGCCGCGCAGCAAGCGAGCGATTGGAGCGGCGGCGTTCCATCGTCCTTCACGGTCAAAATTTACCAGGTCAGCGCGCGTTACGGCAAAGGCGACGCCGCAACCGCCACACTCTAAGGAGCAACCATGTCAACCACACCGAATCTGGCGCTTTCGTACATCGCCTCGTCGCAGGCGCAAAAAGAAGTCACGCATAACGCGGCTCTCAACGACATCGATTTTTTGGCGAAGGCTTCCGTTATCAGCTATTCCGTCGCCGCGCCGCCGTCCTCGCCAAGCACAGGCGACGCCTACATCGTCGCCGCGTCTCCTACCGGCGCGTGGACGGGCTTTGCGGGCTGCATCGCGGGCTATTACGGCGGCTGGCAGGTCAAGACTCCCCTCGCCGGGTGGACCGTCTGGGCCAAGAGCGACAACCGCCTTTTGTATTACACCGGCTCGGCTTGGGCGCTTCTCACGACGCCCAAGATCGACGCCACGACAACGTGGACTCCCGGAACCGTCGCCGCGTCGTCGGGCGTTACGTCGTCGGCCATCACCGTCACCGGCGCGGCCTTGGGCGATTTTGCCATCGTCGCCGCCCCTTACGATCTGCAAGGACTGCAAGCGACCGCTTACGTCAGCGCGGCCAATACCGTCGTCATCCGCCTGACGAATTTGACGGGAGCGGGCGTCACGCTCGCCTCGGGAACGTGGCGCGTTCGCGCAATCAAAGCGTAAGCGGGAGGCTTCATGACGCCTTATCCCGACGACGCGATTTTCGCGCGCCGCACGAACGAACGCGGCATCGCGCTTATCAAAGAATTCGAAGGCTTGCACCTGACCCCCTATCTGTGCCCCGGCGGCGTGTGGACTATCGGCTACGGCCATACGAGGACGGTTCATATCGGGCAGGTCATCACGGAAAACGAGGCCGACTTTCTGCTCGATGAGGATTTGCAGCTCTTTGAGCGGGCCGTGGCGCGGCTTGTCACGGTTTCGCTCAACGACAACCAGTTCTCGGCGCTCGTGTGCTTTACGTTCAACGTCGGCGCGGGGAATCTCGAAAAATCCGAGCTTCTCTTCCTCCTTAACCGAGGTTGGTACGATCAGGTTCCCATCCAGTTGCTGCGATGGAACCGCGCCAAGAACGAAATTCTAGGCGGCCTGACGCGACGCCGCGCCGCCGAAGGAAAATTGTGGAAGTGTAGTTTTTTATGAGGCTTTTTATGAACGCGAAAACATTCCTGACAAAGATGCTCGACTCCCGCAACGGCGAGGTCGAGGCGCATCTGGTTCTGCTCGGCCTCGGCGCCGTGGCGCTGATCGGGCTGTCTTTATACCACGTCGTCGTTTTGGGCCTGCCTTTCGACCCAAGCTCGTTCGGCCAGGGACTCGGCTTTTTGCTGGCCGGAGGCGGCGCTGCCGCTTTGGGCCAAGGCTTTCAACACATGAAACAACGGGGCAAGGGCGATGAGCGTTATAAATAAAATCGCGCTCGGCGGCGCGACGATCGTCGTTTTGGCTTTCTTTTGGCTTTATCTGGCCAACGCGCATCTCAAAGCCGACTTGGCCGACGCACGCGCCGACAACGCCGCCTGCCGCATGGCCAACGGCGCTTTCGCCGCGTCCGTCAAAAAGCAAAACGACGCCGTGGAACGGCTGAAGGCCGCTCGCATCAAACGCGCGGATGGCGAGGCGCAAAAATTTTTCGACGCCGCCGAGAAAATCCGGAATATGAAAACCGAAGGCGATGCGTGCCGGATCGCGAACGAGCTTTTTAACGCTTATTTGAGTCAAAACAGATGAAATACGCAGCTTTCTTGCTTTTTTTGGCGGCGTGCGGGCAAACGCCCGTTTTTACGCCCGTCGAGGTCGAAATCCCGGTCGCCGTGGCGTGCCCGGATACCGCAATTTTAAAACCCGATTTTGCGCTAAACCATGCGGCAGCGTCTGACACTTTAGCCGAAAAAACGAAGGCCGCGCTGGTTGAACTCAACCAGCGCCGCGCCTACGAAGCGTTGCTGGAATCTCAAATCGCCGCGTGCCGCTAGGATTGCTTGCGGCGGAACGGATGCGCGGGATACGTGCCCAAAATCTTCACCTCGCGCGCGAAGAAAGTGAGCTCTTCGAGCGCCAATCTCAACGGCCTGTCTTTCGGATGGCCTTCGACATCCACGTAAAACCGCGCCGCCGTAAATTTGCCCTCGGCCAGATAGCTTTCGAGCTTCGTGATGTTGACGCCGTTCGTGGCAAAGCCCCCTAGCGTCTTGTACAGCGCCGCCGGAACGCTACGCACCGAATACACGAGCGTCGTGATGCAATCGCTGCCCGGTTTCGCCTCTTTGGGTTTGCGCGACAGGATCAAAAATCGCGTCGTGTTCGCGGGGCCGTCTGCAATGCCCGACGCGAGGCTTTGAAGCCCGTATCTCTCGCCCGCCAAGGCCGGAGCTATCGCCGCAACCGCCTTATCGCCGCGCCGGGCGATCTCGGCCGCCGCGCCCGCCGTGTCGTCATGGATGATCGGCTTGATGCCGTGACGCTTGAGCCATTTGCGGCATTGCGCCAACGCCTGTACATGACTCTCGACCTTTTTAATGTCCTTGAGCGTCGCGCCTTTGACCGCCAGAAGATGATGCTCGATGGGCTGGTAATGCTCGCCCACGATATGCAACTTTCCTTCGGGCAGAAGATGGTGCACGTCCGCGACGCGCCCCGCCACCGAATTTTCGACCGGGATCATCGCCAGATCGGCCTTGCCCGTCACCACCGCGTTAAACGCGTCGTCAAAATCGGGACATGGCATCGTCTCGCATTTCGGAAACACCGCGCGGCACGCCATGTCCGAATTCGCCCCAAACGCCCCTTGAAACGCTATTTTCATTTTGACCGATCCTTATTCCGTAAAATCGCGAAGGGTCGGATTGTCGAGCAAAGCGCCCTCCCAATCAACTGTTTTATAGATGGTTAAACTCTTGTTAAAGCTTGCGTGTTAGGCCTTCCTTCGTCCCTTTCGGAGGCCTTGCCCCATGACAAACCCTAAAAACCGACGCGGCTTCACGTTGATGGAAGTGTCCGTCGTCCTTGCCATTTCCGCCGTCATCATCGGCTCCGTTTGGGCCGCCAGCGGCACCATCGGCCAACAGCAAAAAGCTAACGAAGCCTACGACGAGATCCAAACCGTCGTGAACAACATTATCTCCCTTAAACAGGCTCAGGGAAAAACGTTCTCAAGCACAAATTGGACCGACATCACCAAGGACATGATCGACGCAAAGGCCATTCCGCCCGCTTACGTCAATCAAAGCGACTCGAAATACGCCGACGGCCCGTGGAAGCCGAAGGGCTTCGTCGTTTCGGAACGGGCGGACGCCGCGTCCGGCAAAGGAAGTTTTCGCATCGTCTTTAGCGATCCTGCCGTCCCCGGTTGCGTATCGCTTGTCACACGCATTCTATCTTGCGAAGCAGGACAGCCGGGTTGCCCCTTTAAAGTCCACACCAAAAACGCTTCCAAAACCAAAGACCCCGACGCCACAAAAGGCTGGACGACGCTGACGCCCGATGAAATCATCGATTTGTGCGATGAAAATGTCGAAGGCGCGTCGTCCGTCGGTTTCGATTATTACCTTTAAAATTCAGCGCAGCGGCCCCAAAAACGCCGTCAAAAATCGCGGCAATATATGCCCCCACGACAGCTCGGTCTGCGCGCGCTCGCGCGCGGCCGCTCCGCACTTGCGGCGCAACGGCCCGTCGTCCAGCAACTGAAGCAGCTTCTGCGCGATTTCGGTCTGGTTTTCTCCGTCGCACAAGAGGCCCGTCTTTCCGTCGATTACCGCGTCCCCGGCTCCTCCTTCGATCCCCGCCAACGACGGCACGCCAAACCATCCCGCTTCGATATAACTGAGCCCGAAGCCTTCGACCGATCTGCCGACGCGCCTTACGGGCATCGCGAAAACGTCCGTGTTTACGTATAGCGCCGACTTCTTGTCCGCATCGAGAGAACCCAGAAATATGACATGCTTCTCGACTCCCTTATCCTTCGCAAGCTTGCTTAACCGCTCTTCGTCCGCCCCCGAGCCTCCCACAAGAAACAACGCCGCCGGATACTTCGCGATCACGGAAGGCATCGCCGCTATAACCCGGTCGATCCCTTTGCGCGGCTCGAGCCGCGCCAAAACCGAAATCACCGGCGAGCCTTGGCCTATGATCGCGCGAATCTCTTTAATCGCCTGCGGCGTCGGATCGGGCTGCGGATTAACCGGCGGATGGACAATCTTGAGCCTCAAGTCGTCCGGGCGGGGCAAATACGGCCTTACGACATCCGCCGTAAATCGCGAGTTCGCCAAAATCGCCGCGCTGCGCGCGAGCGCCCTCTCGATCCTCTTTTTCTTGCCCGCAGACGGCTGAAGCGGATACTCGGCCCCGTGCGCCAATACCGCTATCGGCGGCGCAAACGTCTCAGGCAGCGCCTCGACGCTCTTCCACGAATCGCAAAAAACCCCCTCGACCATTCGCGACGCAAACAAACCCGCCACCGCACGGCGCTTCTTCCACCGCCTGAACGGCTTCCATCCCCCGAACTTTTTTAGAATATATTTCGCCTCGGGCGAGTAATCGCCTTCTTTTCCGTCCGCAAACACAACAACCTCGCGCCCCGCCTTCGACAGCTCGGCCGCCAGCGACGTCATGTACGTTTCCATGCCGCCTCTTTGGGGAGCAAATGTTTGCGTCGCGATCAGGATCATTAAACAAGAACCCTAACGGAATTAGGCAGGTTTGAGACGAAAATCGCTTAATTCCCCTATTCTTCGTCTTCTATTTTCGGCTGGCAGATCGGGCAGTCCTTGGCCGCGCGGATGAATTCGACGATGCGCTGTACCTGAGCCTGATTTTTGTACTGTACCGACGTCTCGTCGAGCCTTTCGGCCAGCGTGCCTTCGGGCGCAAACAACATGCGGTACGAACTGCGCAACGCTCGGATGTCCTCGCGGTTGAAGCCCCGGCGCTCGAGACCGACCAGATTGAGCCCCGACAAATGCGCCCGTTCGCCCTTCACAAGGCCAAACGGTATCACGTCCTTTTCGACCCCCGACATGCCCCCGATAATCGCATAAGCCCCGATGCGCACGAATTGCTGAACCGCCGACAGACCCCCGATAATCACAAAATCCTCAATCGTAACGTGGCCCGCCAATGTCGCGTTGTTGGCCATGATGACGTTGTTGCCAACCTGGCAATCGTGCGCGACATGGCTTCCGATCATAAACAGCCCGTTGTCGCCCACCCGCGTCACCATGCCTCCCCCTTCGGTCCCCGGATGCATCGTCGCATATTCACGAATCTGGTTGGCTTTGCCGATCTCGAGCGTCGACGGCTCGCCCTTGTACTTCAAATCCTGCGGACGCAAACCCAACGCGGCGAACGGATACGCGACCGTGTCGTCCCCTATCGTCGTCCGCCCGTCCACCACAACGTGCGATACAAGACGGACTCTGTCCCCGAGCCTGACATCTGGGCCCACCGTGCAGAACGGGCCTATATACACGTCCTTGCCGAGTTGCGCGGCGGGATCGACTATCGCTGACGGATGTACGGTTGTGGCCATGGCTGCGTTACTCGCCTTTGATTTCGTCGCGCGGAACCAGCATCGCCGTATAAACGGCTTCGGCGCACAACTTGTCGCCCACAAAGGCTTCGCCCTTGAATTTCCACACCGCGCCGCGCGTGCGCTCTTTTTTGACCTTGATGTTGAGCGTGTCGCCCGGAAATACCGGATTGCGGAAGCGGGCGTCTTCGATCGTCATGAAGTACACTACGTGCGTGTCGCATGTGACGCCTTTGAGCGACGCCACGACAAGCGTGGCCGCCGTTTGCGCCATCGCTTCGATGATAAAGACGCCCGGCATAATCGGATGCCCCGGAAAATGCCCTTGAAAATACGGCTCGTTCGCAGATACGTTCTTGATGCCCGTGCAGCTCTCGCCCGGAACGATGTCGATCACGCGGTCGATCAAGAGCATCGGAAAACGGTGCGGAATCCGCGCCATAATCCCGCCAATATCGAGCGCCGTCGGTACTTTGGATTCGGTCATTGAATTCTCCCTGAAGCCCACGTTTTTAGCGCGTTTCTCGCCTCCCCGGCAAGAGGGACCCGGCCTCTCCTCAAGACCTTCGGGAAGGCCCGTTTTTAAAGGGTTTTTCGCGGATTGTATTCTTCGAGCCGGCACAGGAGAAAATTGAGAAGCGGCCGGTCGTTCGTTTCACCGACCCTTACGTCCGCACCGGTCACCACATCGGCAGCGCACATAAACCGGTGCGATCGCGATCCCAAGCCGCTGACGGGCGTCGACGTTCCGAAAAGAGAGGTTCCGCTTTCGTCTATTATTTTCTGAATCGTGGATTTAAGAGCGCTCGTGTGATGTTCGTCGTTGTACAGGCTGTGCAGATTCCAACCGAAGACTTTTTCTTTTCTGTAGAAATTCGTTCCGTTCGCCAAAACCAACGGAAGAAAAAACCAGCGGCCGATGCCTTCGTCCTTGCGAAGCGTTTTATACATCTGCGAAGTGCTTTGAAACGCCATAGTGCCGAAGCCATCGATATCTTTGAGAGACAAAAGCTCTTCCTCGGCCTCTTTATACCTCGCGGCTTGAATTGGAAAAACATCGCGCGATACAATAACCGTATAGATCCGGCGGCCTTGTCCTTCCCCCCTCTTATTATTGAGCATTCGCCCTGTATGGTCCCTTGGCGCCCACGGCCCGAACATCAGGCTGTTGCTCGCGCCCCCTTCGATAGGCTCGCCGATCTTGTCCCATGCCCTGTTGTGTCGGATTTTCATTTTTATTTCCTCAACACAGCAAAATCCTTGACGTTCCGTCACATTCTCGGACGCGAAAGTCAGATCGCCTATGTCCCGGCGCGCAGCAGAGCCGGGCCACGCTATTCTCGTCGTCTGGTAAGCCCCCGCAAGGGCTTCGATCCCCTTTTGGGTATATGGGAAAACCGGGGTTCCGCTCGGTTGGATTTCGGTTGGTAACATATATTTTCCTTCAAATACTCGCGCGCGGTCGCTCTTTATTTTCTGCGCGCAGTATATACCTTACGCCACAAAAATATACTTTCGCGCCCGTTATGGTTAATTGCAGAAAAATCAACGATGCCAGCCGTTTTTTATCAGGCAATCGCGAACTGCCGCCTCTCGCGCTCTTTCGTTTTCGTCCTCTGCCGCGTATGTCGGCGGCACATACTGCCCGCCCGTCGTCACGCATCTTAACGTCGGCCCCGAACCGCTGCACCGCGCCGCAAGCGGCGTCATGCGCTCGTCGCCAATCCGCTTTTGCCGAAGCTCGACCGGAAACCGCGCCAAAGCTTTGTCCGCGCACGACGCCTTGACCGCCGCAAAGTCCGCGTCCGTCGCGCTGTCTTTTTGCCAGCGCTCTTCGGCGCAGCCCGCCAAAAACGCCGCACAGGCGCATAACCCCAAAATAGATATTCTTTTGCGCATGAGGACTCCCTTGGCCTATCAAAACATACTTACGCCGCGCGCGCAAATGCCTCTGTTTTTGCTTTCGTATTCAGGCGCCGGTTGCTAAGGTGGCGCGGTTTTTGGCCTCCGGAAGGGTTTTATTATGGACTTCGGCGCTGCTTTCAACGCCTGCGTGCTCGGCATCATCGAGGGATTGACCGAATTTTTGCCCGTCTCTTCGACCGGGCATATGCTGCTCGCCGACCATTTTTTCGGCTTTAAAAACGAAGGCGGCGTCTTTGAGGTCGTCATCCAGCTCGGCGCCATCCTCGCCGTCGTCGTCGTCTATTTCGAACGCCTTTGGAGAGCCGTCGCGACCCTGCCCTCGCGCAAAGAATCCCGCGCTTTTGCCACAAGCATTATCGTCGCCTTCCTTCCGGCCGCCGTCATCGGTTCTTTCTTGCACGGATTTATCAAAACCGTTCTATTCGCCAGCCCCTCTCTCATCGCTTGGGTGCTCATCGCGGGCGGCGTTATCATCCTCCTTGTCGAGCGCTTTCCCCAAAAAGAAATCCTCAAAGACTCAGAAAACCTCCCCGTCAAAACCGCCCTCGGCATCGGCCTTTATCAATGCGTCTCTATGATCCCCGGCGTCTCCCGCTCGGGAGCTACCATTATCGGCGCCATGCTGCTCGGCGTCAGCCGCAAGGCCGCCGCCGAATTTTCGTTCTTCCTCTCCATCCCCACCATGGTCGCCGCCGCAAGCTACGACTTGTACAAAAATATCGACGTCCTTAACGGCGCGGATATCCAGTCCATCGGCATCGGCTTCGTCGTCGCGTTCGTTTCGGCCCTCGTCGTCGTCAGAACCTTCATCGGATTCATCACGCGCTTCGGCCTTGTTCCGTTTGCATGGTATCGCATCATAGGCGGCGTAGCCGTCTTGGCGGCACTCAAAGCGGGATTCTGATAATCCATTGATTACAAAGGCTGTTTTTTCTCTTTTTTATTGAGAAACAGCATGAATTTCGCCATCGGACGGCGAAACGCCAGCCCGTGCGCCAGATGCAATATCGCGAACGTTATAAATATATTCGCGAAAATCTCGTGCGCCTCGTGCAAAGCTCTGCTTCCGTGGCGGCGATGCGGCGTCGCGGCTGCCGCCTGAAATTCGGATGCCGCCGGTCTTTCATCTCCCAAGCCTATCGCACGGCCTTGATCCATCGCCAGCCCCGTCGCGCACGCGCCAATCAGGGATAGCATCGTTATCAATATGATCGTGCGCCCTATCGCCGGATGATTTTTGGCATTCTGAACCGTCATGCCCCGAAAAGACGGAATGAAGCGTTTTAAACTCAGCCTCGGATCGTTTTTGAACGCCCAAAGCGCACGAAAAACGATGATCGCCGTCACCGCGTAGCCGATGAGCGCGTGGATATGCCGGGCATCCGTTATAAAATAGGCCGCCAACGCAAGCGACGCCAAAAAGGCGTGGTATACTCTTATGGCGCGGGCTGTATCCATGCCCCGATTTTATATGCATTGCAAAAAATTAAAAGCGGGAAAAACGGCCGGAAGAAGCGTATGTTACGGGCCGTATCTTTGGAGTGCCTCTATTATGGACGATAAAAAACTATACGCCAAAAAACGCTACAAGCTTTGGACCAATGAACACGTGCGCTTCTGCGACCTCGACGCTTTGGGCCACGTCAACAACAACGCCATGGGCACCTATTTCGAAAACGCCCGCACCGCTCTTTTTAACCTCGTCACGCCCGGGTGGCCTTGGGGAAAAACCGTTTTTGTCCTCGCCTACACCTGTATCTCGTTTAGCCACGAGCTGAACCTCCCCGCGCGACTTAAGCTCGGCACCTGCATCGTCAAAATCGGCAAAACTTCCATCCGCGTCGCCAATGCTCTCTACCACGGCAAGACGCCCATCGCTTATAGCGAGTCCGTTTCTGTCCTCATCGACCAGAAAAAACGCTCGCCCGTCGGGATTTCAAAGCCCCTTCGCGCCGTCCTCTCTCAATACCTCGACGGCGCCGCCAAAAAATAAGGAGCCCTTCCATGAGCAACAACTTGTGTTTCGGCTGCGGAAAAGACAATCCCATCGGCCTTAAACTTTCGTTCGCCGAGGAAAACGGCTCTTACGTCTCTCGCTTTACGCCCCGCGAAGAGCATCAAAGCTATGACGGCACCATCCACGGCGGCATTCTATCCACCCTTCTGGACGAAACGATGGGCCGCTTTCTTTACATCGTTCAAAAACGCAACGTCGCCACCGCGCGCCTCGAAATCCGATTCCGCAAGCCCGCTCGCGTTGGCCAAGAGCTGACCGTATCGGGTTGGGTCGTCAAGGAACGCGGCAAATTAATCGAAACGGAAGGCAAGATCGCCCTTTCCGACGGCACTGTTGTCGCCGAAGGCAAGGCCACGATGATGGAGGTCGATTAGCGTTTCTTCCAGCTACCGTCGGGGCCCTGATAAAGGCTGCCGGACGCGAGGCTTTCGACGATCTGCTGATACGCCAGCTTTGCCACGACATCGACCGGCTGGCCGTTCTGCTTGGAAATGCGCGCGTATTCCGCCTGACGCTTGGCGTTGACGCCCGCGACCAAGGCGTTCACCTCGGGCGTCTGGACGATTGCCGCGACATAACCGCTGGATTTCTCGCCAACCTGCCCCGCGCTGCGCGCCTGATGAAGATCGAGAGCCAGAGCGGGTCCCGCCGCAAAGATTCCCATAAGCGCCAACAGCGTCAGTACGTTCTTTTTCATGCTCGGCTCCTCTTAAAATACGTCGGGGTTTTTGGCGATCGCGTCCTTGACGTCTTTTTGTATCTCGACCTTGATATGCTGCTCGATACTGACGTTAAGGTTGATCTCTATCGGCTTCTCGGGCGCTTGCAACTGCACCGTCGGCGTGCACGCCGCGGCAAAAATGCCCAAGAAAATAAGGCTAAGGTTTCGCATGTCTTCCCTGCTCCATGATCTTTTGGGGGTCGGTCAGCCACAATAAATTCTGCTGCACAAAACCTATCACATCGCCGCCTAAATTGACATTCAATTTAACGGCGCGGCCTTTCTCGACACCGGGATTGCTGCCTTCGAGCCGAAGGGCAAGCTGAAGCTTGCTTTCCTTTGCAGTCGCAAGCCGCAGCGACAGCGACGTATAACGAAAATCTTTTAGAATCTCGCGCACCAAGGCCACTTGCGGATTGTCGCCCGGAACCACGTCCGGCGACACCGCTATCGTTCCCGGGCCTTCCGCCTGCAACAGGCCGTCGCGAAACGAAACGGTTTTATCCGGCGCTATCGACAGAGGTAACGTTCCGGATATCTTTCCGGTCGCCGTCGCACGACCGCCCGTTAGCGGCCCCAAAAGCGCCTCGGCCGACACGCCTTCGATCTTAAGGTCGATATCGACCGCAGCGTTGCCCTGAAGCGGAATCTCAACATCCTTTGCCGACACCGTTCCGCCGCTCCACGGCATCGAAAACTCGGTGACGACAAACGCCCGGTCAAAGCGAAAAGCAAGCTGTGTCGCTCCCGTCGCGTCACGCACTTTTCCCTCGGCCTTGATGCCGCCGAAGCCCGCTATAAACGCTCCTTTTGCGCTGAACGACGAGGCGGGAAGCTCGGGCTTTTCGACGTTAATGCCCTCGACATCCCATCGGCCCGGATAGGGAAGCTTGGGCTTTCCACTCAGCGTGGCCTGCGCAATCGAAACACGCACGTCCGGACTTTCGAGCGCGATGTCTTTAAAAACAACGCGGCTTAGGCCCGCTTCAGCCAAGCTTAGCTCGACCCGCGTAAAGCCTTTCGCCTTAAGCGAATCTTTCACCAGCGTTTCGACGTAAGCCTTCCACGGAAACGTCGCCAATCCCGCCGCAAGCACCAAAAGCAGCGCCGCCATAGGATATCCGATTTTATTCCGCCGGGCAGGAAGGGACATGGCCTTGTTATGCCAGAGACAACCAGGCTTGGGGAGAAAAAAGATGCCTCTGTTTTCGGCGGGCATTCGGGTGTTTAATGGCGCGCATGGCCACGCACCTATCCATCGTCAAGGGCGACATCACCGAGCAAAAAACGGACGTCCTCGTCAATGCCGCGAACACATCTCTTTTAGGCGGCGGCGGCGTGGACGGCGCTATTCATCGCGCTGCCGGGCCTGGCCTGTTGGCCGAATGCCGGACGCTCGGCGGCTGCAAAACGGGCGACGCCAAGGTCACCAAAGGCTACAAACTCTCCGCCCAATGGGTCGTGCATACCGTCGGCCCCGTTTGGCACGGCGGCGGAAAAAACGAAGCCGCCTTGTTGGCCTCGGCGTGGCGGCGATCCCTCGAAGAAGCTTCTAAAATCGGCGCACGAACCGTTTCTTTTCCTAGCATCTCGACCGGCGTTTATCGATTTCCCGTCGAGCGGGCCGCAAAAATCGCGCTCGATACCGTCCGCGCCTTTATTGCCCAACGCGACACTTTCGACGAAATCCGCATCGTTTGCTTCGACGACGGAACGCTGAAGGCTTATCGGAAAGCCTTCGATACGCTATTCCCCGTAAACGGCGGCGATAATCAGTCCCTTTAAGGGGGCTTCGATCAGCGCGGCAATCGTCCAGTACACGACAACCGTCGGCGCGACCGTCATAAACGTATACGTCGCGAGCATTCCCGGCAACATGCCGACCGCCCACACGCACAAGCCAAAAACCAAGCCTTTGGCGTATTTGTTTTTGCCCGGAATGCCCTTATTGATCAGCGCATACACGTAGGCCAAGACAACCGTCAGAAGAAACGACGCGACAAGGAACCCCGCTCCGGGACTGCCTTCCATCGGCTTCCAGACATTGGTCGGCTCGAGCGTATAGACCCAACTAAACAACCAGCCGCACGTCAAGGCGGCAAAAACGATATTGAAAATCGTCGCGGCAAAACCGGCGGCGATAAGTTTTTTCACGTTCATGGCGGCGCTCCTTTTTTGAGAATCGGTTCTTGCGAGACTACCGGAATCTTTCCTTTCGGGGGAGTCCGGATTTCGGGCAATTGATCGCATGGCAATAATATGCTAATGTCTTTGAAATGTTGAGCCGCCTTTCGGCTCTCTTTTCAGAGGTTGGATGCTGGAGATTGTAGCAATCAGGTAACCGTCCGCTTTCCTTGCGAAGGCGCGGTTATCTTTTGTGTCCGAATATTCGGCGGGCCGCCGTTGGCGCTTGCCTGAATCCGCACAACCGATTGCTGCTTGGAATCTCCATCCATGAATATCTCTAAATACGAACAAAGGACGCTCCACGTCCTCGCTCAGGGCGGGCGCATCGCTCATTACCGCAACCAGAGGGGCCATATCGACGCTGTCGAATGCTATACCCGCGACGGATACGTGCTTGTCGATTGCACGCTGGCCGTCTTTAAGAAACTTAAGAACAAACGCCTTATCTCTTCGAAAGACGGGCAGCCGTACCGCATCACACGGGCCGGACTCGAGGCCGTCAGGGCGCAGGCGGATAATAGGTAGAATTTTTTGCCAAAGTTTCGGAAGAAGCTTTCAGACGCCAAGCGTTTGAAAGTGGCGGAGAGGACGTGACTGGGGGAGAACATGCTCCTTGTTATCTTGTTGATTTACAATGATGTTTTCAAAATGCCGTTTTTCTAACCCGTTGATTTGGTTTCTTTTGCTGTTTTTCATAGGAATTCCAGTTGGTCAGAATCCACCCCTACGCGAAAAATTCGGCCAAATGCATGCATCGGGATCGACCCAATATATGCAGCTTCAATGTGTGGCATTACGCGCCGCACGTTTCCGCTTGATCTCCACATATCAAGAAGGGCCGGTCCTGAAACAATGGGGGTAGGCAGAATATTCTCTAATATCTCTACCCAAATGGCAGAGTCACAATTCTGAAGAATAGGAATGAAAGCTCGCCACGAAGACGAAGGACAGCGTATGCTGTACGATATTGGATCGAAGTCTCTAAGGTTAAAAAGGCTCACACCTCCCAATGATCGCACATATGAAAATTTTTCTGGGTCTTTTGTTTTTTCTGGCAGATCCGGGGCAGGTGAAATTTTACCCTGTTTCATAATTTCATTAAACCGATCTTCGGGGGTTGTATGCCAATAGCCCAAAGATATAACTCGAAGAACTTCTGCCTCTAATGACGAAAATTCAGTCATTGTTTCTGTTGTGGAGGCAACGTAACCTCGTTGATCGTACTTTCTTGTCCTCGATCAAAATAGCAAGTTCCTAGGTTTTCCTGTTTAAGAAGTAGAATCCAGAAACCATCTGTCTTGCTGAGAACAAGGACCCACCTATCTTTTTTATTTTCAGGTTTTGATAATCCAAAATTCAAACTATCTCCTAATTCTTTATTTGCCCATGAGCGAACCTTTACCCCTTCCAAGGGATCACTCGCATTTCCACAGCGCGGAAGGCCGCTGCCGGGAAGGCCGTAACGTTCTTCGAACGTTGCATCTTGTAACGATGCAGTTAAATCGACTTCGTGTCCCAGCCCATCAAGGCAATAGAGGCCTAAAAGGCTACCGGTTTGTTTGGAAAATAATAACCAATCCGCTTGCGAAGTCGAAGCGCTATCTTCTTTATGCATAAAGACAACATATTTTTCTTTCTGGTCAACTCTTAACGAAATGTGAGTCCAAGCTTTTCCAATTTCAGGGAGTGTCTTCTCAAAGATGTTTTTGGGAGTAAGGCAGTTAGCCTCTGCAAAAGCTCCATGAGGGAATAAGAGTGAAATAACTCCGACACAAATAATTGCTATCTTCCTCATGGGATCATCCTTCCTGTTTTCGTGGCCCACACCCGCATTCTGTGTGTATAGAATTATTGCACTTATCTCCAGTTGTCCGCCAAGGAAGAAGAAAGCTCATCAAACAAATCGCCGCTATGAAAACCACAATCGCCTGTCCACCCCCCTTTACTGATGGTCATGATAACATCGTTTGTATTTAAATCCGAAACTTCAAAGGCATACTCATCAAATTTTATGCTTTTATTTAGAATGCATCGATCAACAAGACCTCCAGGATATTGGGTGATCCCGTATTTCGCTTCGGCTTTATGGAAGCGTTCAGAAATATTTTCTCTATTAACCTCGACTTCTTTTGTGGATGCAAATTTTTTGACATTAAATCCAGCCTTCGTTAAGGCGCGACGAATATCAACATCCCATCGTGTATGATTTATAAGCAGAAGATTTTTTTCTGAAGAAACTATTTGCACATCATCTGATTTCTCAACAACAAGCGGTTGGGCACATGAACAAAGCAGAATGGCAGAGCAAAAAAGAGCAACTGCATTTTGAGGTAAGCGCATGGGATGCCTTTCATCATTAACAAAGCTTATTTTTGTGCAAGACAGGTAAGAACTAAAGCACATTTTTTACACATCTGCGACTCCTCTTGCGATACGTAATATAGGCAAAATGTGGTTTCATCGTATCATCCGCCTACCACTTGTTTTCACAAAAAATGCCGCAAGTGCTTGACGGATATGTAACTGGACTTTTCTCTGAAAGTCCAGTTGCGGTGGAGAATCTCTGCTCTCTGTTCACGCTGGGTTCACGGAAAGTGTGTGCGGTGTGGAGAGTGTTTCAAAATCTCTCGTCCGGTTGCCGTTGAAATATATGAAGATTTCTGAATTGGTTGGAACAATCGCGCTTCAAAAAAACCCCATCCATTTTGGATAGGCGTGGCGGATGGGGTGAGATTTCTTTGCAGCGCGTCGGCAAAGCCGCCGCTCGCAAAGTGGCAATTTATCAGTCGCGCCTGCGCCCTTTCGGGCTTGTCGCTCCTATAAATTGTCGAACTCGGCGAGCCGTTCACAACACCGCAATCCGCCAATAATAAAGGGGCCAATCGGCCCCTTTATTATTGGCGGATGGGGTGAGATTCGAACTCACGGTGGGGTCGCCCCCACGCCGGTTTTCAAGACCGGTGCCTTAAACCGCTCGGCCACCCATCCTCGCGCTGCTTTTCTATAATACAGATGGCCTCGATATATGAAAAGGAAAATGGGATTCCGCACAAATTTGCCCTTAAGGCAAATTTTGCGGAATGACGAGGAAGAAAGGCCTCCTCACCCGCAAGCGGCGGAGAGGGAGAAGATCGAAAGACCGAAACGGTTTTCTTAATGGCTGCCTCCAACCCCGCCCCTTCGGAATAACGACTGATACTCAGTCGTTATTCCGTTCCGCGGA
>CAYUPD010000001.1:0-38316 GCA_964446645.1 uncultured Rhodospirillaceae bacterium | reverse complement strand
CATACTCTAACACAGGTTTTAAGGGATGGTAAGCTTTATTAACAAACCGATGGAAAAAAAGATTGCAAAGTATTTTTTATATATATTCCAACCAACTAACGCGTAATTAAAGGTCGAAACTCCCGGCGCAAGCCTTAAAAAAATTCTGCGCGGCAGGGGAAAAAGGAATTTTTATTCCGCTTTTTTCTCTATATGGACGACCGTTTGGAAGGGAATTTCGATCCCTTCCTTGTCAAACCGCCGCTTCATGCGGAGCAAAAATTCTCGCTTGATGTCCCATTGCTTCCCGGGCCGCGTGCGAATGCGGGCTCGGAGCGTAATCGCCGACGCTTCGAACGCTTCGACCCCCAACACCTCAATCGGTGCCGCGATCAGACGCTTGAAGGCCGGATCGCTCTGGATTTCGCCGCCGATTTCGCGCAGGACGGCCAGAACGCGGTCGAGGTCGCTGTCGTACGCGACGCCGATATCGATAACCGCGTAGGCAAAGCCCCGCGTCATATTCGTGATTTTCGATACTTCGCCGAAGGGCAGGATGTGCAGAGACCCGTCAAACGCGCGCAGGCGTATCGTCCGAAGACTCAGCGTTTCGACAACGCCCGAAAAATCGTCGATCTTTACAATGTCGCCGACGGCAATCGTATTCTCGGCGACAATGAACAGCCCGGTCAGAAAATCTTTAACCAGAGTTTGGGAGCCAAAACCGATGGCGACGCCGACGATCCCGGCTCCGGCCAGAAGCGGCCCGATATCGACGCCGATGGCCGAAAGACACACGAATATGCCGATGGTCGAAAGAAATATAAGCGCCGACGTCCGCAGCATCGGAAGCAACGTTTGCGCACGGGCCGAAGCCAGCGGCGTCCGGTCGTCTTTGTCGATCCGGGACAGGTGCCGATCAATCAACCTGTGGATAACTTCGTAAAGGACAGTCAGCACAAAAAGAGTCAATCCGACCGATACCACGGCTCCCCAAACACGTGCGCCGCGCGGCGTCGCGGCAAGGCGTCCCACATCCAGTCCCCACGAAGCGGCAATCCCCACGAGAACCGCAATCCAAAGAAATGGCCTCATCAGGAAGAAAATAACCCGCCGGTGAACCAGCGGCGTTTCGCCCGGGCGCGGCGTTTGCCAGCGTTCGGCGGCAAGATAGGCAAGGCGCGCCGCGATCAGCGCAATAATGCTTAAGATCGTTCCACGCAGCACGAGGACGATGTTGTTTTCAACGCCCATCAGAATAACGGCCAGACTGATCATCAGGTAGGCGATGGCCAAGCTATGCCACCGCCGCGCAAGCCCCAGACGAATAACGTCGATGAAGCCGGACGAGTTTTTATCGATCGATCCGCGCAGCATGGAAGCAATCGGCGCGCGCAGGCGAAAGATCGCCGCAATCGCCAGAACCGTCAAACCGACGGCGAAAACGCTTTTCGAAATAAGGACGACGCTCGACGGCACGCGCAGGGCCGAGGCGATGTCGAGGGCAAAATAACCGCCGATGACGAGAAAAGAAAAAGCGCTCAGCCAGCGGCTGATCGAAACGGCTTGCGGAGTCGACAAAGGCAAAATCCGCAAGTAGTCCGTCGAAGGAGACAGAAGCCCTCTCAAAACTTGCCGGACGGCGTAGGCGAGGGACAACGCATAAATGATGTTTGAAACGACGAAGCGTTGCAACCGTTGGGTTTCGTTTTGCTCGAGCAGCGCCAACGCCGCGCCGAAAAAGGCAAGAACGGGAATAAGCCGCAAAAAGAACAATCCGAAAAGAAGCCAGACTTTCTCAGGCAGAGTTTTTCTTTTAAGTTTCAGCTTCTTGCGCAGCGGCATCAGAAAGAAAAACAACGCCGCGCCGACCAAAAACGGCGGAACGACGATCATCAAAAAATCGCCGCCCAAAGATCCCCACAAAGCGATGCGCCGCGAATCCCTTCCCTGAACGCCCAGCCATGCGCCGAAGTCGGTCGTCGCCGCAGAAAACGACCCGAGCTTTTCGGCGTTTTGCTTCAGAAAAGAGCCGGCCTGATTGAGCGCGTCCAGAACATCGAGCACGAAAGTGTCCGCAATCGGCTCAACGGGTTCGTCCGTCGCCGGGGGCTGCGCAATCGCCGCTGTCTTGTCTACAATCGTCTGGATTGTCTTCTCGATCTGCGTGGCGAGCGGCGCGGGCGCAACGGGCGCCGTAACGGCAGGCGCCGTCTGCTCAACAACCGGTTTTGCCGGTTCGGCGGCTTTTACCGCAGCGGGCGCGCTTTGCGGCGTCGCTTGTTGCGCCCACGCCGTCGCGCCGAACCCCGCCAGAAAAACGAGAAGACAGAAAAGAGAGCCGATGTTTTTCATGCTTTTTCTTTTTGCCGGAAACCTGAAGAATAAACGGGATGAGGATAAGAAGAAAGCGTCCTCTTCGGCCGGGCCGCGTAATTTTTCGGAAGACGCCCGACGGGCAAAATCCGTCTCGCGTCCGAAACAAATTAATTCCCTAAAGACGTCCCTCTCAAACGACACATCTCCTATGAAAATCCGTCCGTTACGCAATTCCCATGTTGCTCTGGCTGGGTTCTCCCTATAGTATTTGCGAATCACTTTGCGTTTCAAAGACAAAGGGCCGTCGACATGCCTGACAGACTTCTTCCCTCTTTCTGTGGCGCTGCAACCCTGCTTTTAGGTTTTGCTCTTTCGTCCTCTCCTGCCTTCGCGGGATTTAAGTGGGTCGCTCCAGCTGGAGAAACTCCTTATAGTTCTTCCGAGCCAAGCCCTTACGCCGCGCCACTGCCTCTTTCGCCCATCGTTGCGGAACCGAAAAGCGAGATAAAAACCGATGTAGGCCTCGTTTCCGTGCCTAAGGCCGAAGTTAAAAACGAAGCCAAGGTCGATCTGGCAAACGAAACCATCAGCATAACGCCGCAACCCGCCAAAGAAACGTCGAAAGAGCCCGTCGTCGAAGGCTTCGCTTCGCACGTCCCCCTGACGCTCGCGCTGCGCCAGCTCTTGCCCGTGGGCTACACGTTTTCGATTTCTCCGGGCGTCGATATGAACACGCTCGTTTCGTATAAAAGCGGCAGGCCGTGGGACGCGACGCTCGAAGCTATGCTTGCCGCCGTCGATCTGGCCTTTGCTAAAAACGGAACGGTCGTCACGGTCATGCCGGCTCAAGGGGCTGTTTCTCCCATCGCTCAAAAAGCGCCGCAATCCTTGCCTCGGCCCGCCGTCTTCCCGTCTCAGGAAACTGTCGCCGCTTCCGCGCCGGTCGTCGTTCCCGCTGCAGACGCTGTCCCGGTTGGCTCGTGGACGGCCGAACGCGGCAGCACGCTGCATGCCGTTTTGACGGACTGGTGCCGCCGCGCGGGCATTGAGCTTAAGTGGCTTGCCGAATACGATTATCCGATCGAAGCTTCCGCCAATTTCAACAGAGGATTCGAAGACGCCGTCCGCAACCTGCTCGCCGGGTTCGATGCCGCCAGACCGCAGCCCTTCGGCGAATTGCACGTCAACGCCTCGGCCGGCCAAAAAGTCCTCGTCGTCCAAACACGCGGCAACAGCTATTCGAATTAACGGAGAAGCAAATGGCCTTAACTCGAACGACGCGTGCCAAAAGCCTTCTGAAAAAGCTTTGCGCTGCCGTCGTCATCGTCGGCGTTTGCCTGAGTGCTGGCGCATGCGTTCAAACCAAGGTGATGCGCGAGGCCATCGATAAAAGGGCCGAAGAGGCAAAAACCGCTCTTGATTCAACACAAAAGAAAAGCCCGAACGCCGCCAATTTCGATCCCCTGACCGTTACGAATAAATTGTGGAGCGGCAATGCCGCGCGCCGCATGCATCGCGGCATTCCCTTGCCCGCGCGGTATGAAGAAGAGCGCGGCGTGACGCTCGTGTCCTCCGAGCCGATGTCTTTGGCGGATATCGCCAGCTCCGTCGGCGTCCAGACCGGCGTTCCCGTCCGCCTCCTGTTCCTTTCCCTTCCGGGCAAAACGTCGGCCGCCGCCCCTCAGGCCGCGGCGACGGCGCAGCCGGCTGCGTTTACGTCCGCTCCCGCCCCGACCTCGGCGTCGACGGCTAACGATACCTCGGCCGACAACGATATGCTCATATCCTACGAGGGGCCTTTGTCGGGCTTGCTCGATCGCGTCAGCGCTCATTTCGGCGTCACGTGGCGTTTCGACGGCGCGGCCATCTATATCTCCCGCTACGAAACCCGCATCTTCGTCGTCGAGGCGTTGCCCGGCACCTTCGAGATCAACGAAGGCATGCAGGACGACAACGACGACAGCTCGAACAGTTCGAGCGGTTCGACCAGCTACAATAAAAGCTCGTCGAATACGCTGACCCAGAACTCGTCCTCGAAAATGGAGCTTAAGTATTGGGACGAGTTGACTTCCGTGTTGACGGCCATGGTCGGTTCTCAAGGTTCGGCCATCATTTCGCCGACCATGGGCACCGTCACCGTCACGACGACGCCCGAAATCATGACGCAGATCGCCGATTACATCTCGAAGGAAAATAAACGGCTCACGCGCCAGATCGCGATTAACGTTCAGGTCTACAACGTCAATCTCGGAAAGAGCGAAGACTACGACGGCGCCTTTACGGCTTTCCTGAAGCGCATCGGCGGCGTCAGCTATACGTCGGCGGGCATGCCCGGCATTACCAATACGAGCCTCACCGTCAACGATCTCGGCGCTTTGAACGTCGCGATCCTCAACAACGCAGGCAATACGAAGTCGAACGCGTCGGGCATTTTTTACGCTCTTTCGACCGTCGGCGATACGTCTCAGGTCGCTCAGTTCCCGATGACGACGCTCAACAATCGTCCCGTGTCGCGCCGCATCGGCACGGACACCTCTTTCATTTCGTCCGTCGATACGAACACCACGTCTACGACCTCGACCACGACGACCTATACTCCCATCATTTCGACCATTCATGACGGCTTCTCTCTCCAATTGACGCCGCGCTTGCTCGACGACGGCCGCATCCTTCTTCAATACTCGCTCAGCCTCATCGGCATCAGCGACATGGGCTCCACAACCTTCAATACGGGCGGCAACGGCAATATTCCGATCTCCCTGCCGGTCACCGACAATCGTATTTTCGTGCAGCAGTCGATGCTGCGCAGCGGGCAAACGCTCGTCATCGGCGGCGTCGATCAGGAAAGGATTCAGCAAAATAAGCAGGGAGTCGGATCTCCGGAAAACTTCCTTTTCGGCGGCGGCGCTTCGAGCAACGAGACTCATCTCATGATGTTCCTGGCGATTACGCCTCAGGTCATGGATGTCTCTCGGGATGAGGAGCATGGCTGATGGCCGCCGGAGTCATTACTCTTGGCAGCCGACGCTACGCGGTTGGCCTCTATTGGGAAAATAGTCCCGGCAGCGGCCGCGTCGCCCAGATAGCCAAGGAAGCCGCCAATCAACCAGGCCAGCAAGCCGATTTCTACGTCGTTCGCCCCGGAAGCCGGGACGGCCGTGTTCCTCAATTCGGCCTTTGTTCGAACGAAGGGGGAAAGCTTCAGGCGGGCACGCCCGTTCTTGCCGCCTGTCTCGCCAGCCAGCTTCCGGGATCGTGGGCCGGCGCTTTTCAGTTTGCCGAGGGCATCGCTCTCGTCATCGTTCGCGACGACCTGATCGTCCCTGACGGCGATCTTTTCTTTACCGAGGAAACCGAAGCGCGCGACCGTTTGTTGCAGGAAATCGGCTTCGGCGGATTGCAAACCATCTACGCTCCGGAAGGGTGGTCGATCCCCAATGCGGACTCGATCCCTCCGACGCTGCTTATCAACGACCGCGCGGACATCATTCTTCAGCGCGTTTCGATCCCCGTTCAGACAAAGGCGCTCATCGGGGCGGGCGTTGCCGCCGCCGTCATCGCGCTTGGCGCTTTCTGGTTTGTGCAGAAGAAAAACGCCGAGCAGGAGGCCTTGGCCCAAGAAGCTCTCCGCCGCGCGCAGGAGGCGGCTCGACTCCCGTCTTTCGTTCAGCAGCCCCCGCCCGAGCCGAAATACGAGAGATTTTGGGAAAAGGCCCCACGTCCGAATGACGTTATCAGCGCCTGCCATAACGGGTTGTCCTTGATCCCGTCGGACATCGTCGGCTGGGCCCTGACTTCCTTCTCCTGCAACGGAACGACCATTTCTTTGACCTGGAACCGGACAAAAGGCCAGACGGCCCCCCCTATGGAGGCAAGAGTTAACGATACTGGCCATGTGGCAACAAAGACACTACCCTTGCCCCCCCTCAATCCTCGTGGAAACGAGGTTTTGAAAAATATCGATGAAATAACAAACGTTTACCTCATTCAAAACTGGCCCGGATCGGTCGCTCGGCTTTCCGACGACCCCCCTCCACCGCCACCGGAAGGATACACCGGTGCATGGAATCCGCCGCCAGCGCCTTGGGTTAAGCGTTCTTTTACGCTTACTGTGGCAGAAATCCCCGGAGCGCTCTCGGGTTATATCGGAGATTTACCCGGAGCCATCATAAACAGTATGAGCTATTCGCGCGGCGGCGGCGCCACCGCGTGGACGGTCGAAGGGGTTATTTATGAGAATAGAAAATAAGATTTTCCTGCTGCAGTCGCCTCTTAAGAGGTGCCTTGCCGCGGCCCTTGTCGCTTTTGGCCTTTGCTCCGTCCCTCCCGCATACGCCCAGAACGTTTTGCCCGACGCTTCTGCGCCCGCTGCGCCGCAGGCTGACGCCCCGATTATGCCGTCTCCCTTAGCCATTGTTTCGGCAGACGAGGGTCTGAAGACCGATCACCAAAGTATTCGGAAGAGCGTTTCCTCGATGGAGGAAAAGGCGATTGCAAACGCCAAGACTGCGATTAAACGCTTGGATAACGGCTCCGACGTTACAACTCTCGAAGACCTGAATTTGGCGCGCCAGACCGTGACCCGCATCGAGGCGATGATCGAACTCGAGAAGCGCTTGAAAGAACTCGAAAAATTGCGCGGCGCGCGCGCATCCGCCTCTTTGGAGTCGATCGAAAGCGCTATTCCGCAGACGGCTTTCGCTCCTCAGGTCTCGGCGGCTGCCGTTACGCCTCCACCCGCCTTGCCGGAACCCGTTGTTTCCGTGGCTCCCGTGAAGGCCTCTTCGTCCCGTTATGGCGTCACTCAGATTTACGGAACCGGCGGTAAGTATATGGCCGTGCTGAAGTCTCCCGACGGCGAAAAACGGATCGTTAAAGTCGGCGACAAAATTAACGACAGCGAGGTCGTTCAGTCGATCACGACGTCGTCTGTCGAAATTGCGGGCAAAAAGAAATCCTATACCCTTCATATCAGCAACGGCGGCGTTATCTACAACGCTATGCGGTAATAGACGGGAGTCGGATGGATTTTTGCTTTTTTTGATCCGCTTCCGGATGCCCTTTGCTCTTCTAGGCAAATTCGGCGGCTGGTGTTAGAATGCTGCGCCTTTTAGATCCGCGCGACCGCGAAAACGTGGGCGGCCGTCCGGATGATAACGGTCTCGCCTTTGGTTTGTCTTGGTTTTTCTTGAGGAACTCGTGTTCGAATTCATCGGTCTTGGAAAAAAGATGAAGGGGCTTGGCAATCCAAAAACCCCCGCGCCGAAGGAAAAGCCTCGCCCGGCGGAGGCCTCGACCCATCCGCCTTCCACCCCTTCCCCTGCCGCGCCACCTCCTTCGAAACCTGCCGAAGAGGCCTCTGCTTCCCCCGCAGTCGTTCCTGCCGCCGAGAAAGTCAAAATCGAAGACGAGCGCACTCTGCCTCTTTTGTTCTCCGGCACCGTTTTGACTGCTGCAGACGGCCCCCTCAAAATCCCCGACGAAGCCCGCAACCTTTGCGCTCTTTTTAGCTCCGGCCTCTGGCTCGTCAGCGCCTCGCACCGCCGCTCGCCGCTCGTAACGTCGGTAGCTCAGACCGCCAAGCGCCACGGCTTTAAGGTCGATGAGCCGCGCTACGTTACGCCGAACATCATTATTCAGGCCTATATTTACGCCGACCGCAGCAGCACAAGCACGCATTACGACGTTAACGCCGCTCGCCGCCGCATTGTCGCGACGCTTGAGCAGGCCGTTCAGGCGGGCGCTAACGACATCCATATCGAATCCGTCAATGGCCGCGCCGTCGTTCAGTTCCGCATCGACGGCTCGCTGCGCCGTCAGGACGTGTGGACGCAGGTCGAGGGCGACCAATTCCTCGCCGCCGTCTATTCGCACTCGATCGGCCAATCCGGCGCTACGGCCAACTTTCAGGAACCTCAGGCCGCCATGCTCACCTCCGAGGCGCGCGGCAAAGAGGTCATCACTCTTCCTCAAGGCGTCATCGGCGTTCGCTGCCAGTGGGTTCCGCTCGCCAACGGCGGCGCTTATCTCGATATGCGCCTCAATTACGACTCGTCCCACCTCTGGGGCGAAAACTTCATTATGGCCGACGTCGACTCTTTGGGCTTCTCGCAGGAGCAGCTTAAAGTCGTTCAAAGCCTGCGCGCCGCTCCGGGCGGCTTGCGCATCTTCTCCGGCCCCGTCAACCAAGGCAAAACGACGACCTTGCGCGTCGTCCTTAACCGCCGCATGTCCGAAACCGAGATGCGCCTCAACTGTCTTATCATCGAAGACCCGCCCGAAGGCGGCGTCGTCGGCGCGCGACAGATCGGCGTGTCGGCCTCCGTCAAGGACGAGCAGCGCGAAAAAACCTTCGTCGAAATCATGCGCTGCGCCCTGCGCCTCGATCCGGACATCGTGATGCTGGGCGAAGTGCGTGACTTGCAGACGGCCCAGTTCGCCTTCCGCCTCGCTTTGACGGGCCGCCAAGTCTACACCACGAGCCACGTCTATTCGGCGCTCGCGACTCCCAAGCGCCTACGCGACATCGGCATCGAGCCTTATATCGTTTACGACCACAACCTCGTGCGCGGCATGGCCTGCCAAAGATTGTTGCGCAGCATGTGCCCGCATTGCCGCATTCCTTTAAAAGACGCCTGCGACGAATTCGGCCCCACGATGCGCGAAATGGCGCGCCGCCTGCGCATCGGCCTTGCCATGATGGACGCGAGCCGCAACAAGGCGAATGTCGGCAAGAACATCATGGATTGCCTGGCCGAGCCGGATTTAAGCAACGTTTACGTCGCCAATCCCGAAGGATGCCCCCAATGTTATAAAGGCCGCGCAGGCCGTACCGTCGCCGCCGAGATCATCGAGGCCGACGCCAAGCTGATGGCGCTGCTCGAAGACAACCGCGAGGAAGACGCGCTTAATTATTGGCTCTCTCCCGCCGGGCTTAACGGCATCACGATGCTTCAGCGCGGACTCGAGAAGGTCAGGCTGGGCGAAGTGTCTCCGGACGACGCCGAGTTCGAGCTGGGCTATTTCGCCCGGCCCCGAGAAGTCGTCGACGGCGAAGAAAAACTGGGGCCCATGCAATGAGCGACATTCAGGACTCCTTGGCGCAGCTCGAGCTCAAATGGGCAAAGCTCCAATTCCGCAACAACCGCCGCGCTCGCTACCGCATCTACCGCAAGCTCGAGGGCATGCTCAAATCCAACGAGGCTTTGTCTCAGGCTCTGGACCGGCTGTATCAAAACGTCACCGAAATGGGCAAATACCCCAAGCGCCCCGCCGCCATCGCTTTGCGCGAATGGTTCCTTAAAGACCGCGCGGGCATCGCTCTTTCGAAAGCCATGGACGGCTGGGTTCCGACCGGCGAGCTTTACCTCATCCGCGCGGGAGAGGAATCCGGCGCTCTGGCTAAAACATTAACGTTCATTCAGACGATGAGCGAAAAAGGCCGCCAGATGCGCGAAACCGTCACGTATGCGGTCGGATATCCGGCGTTTATCTTTTTGCTCGTCGGCTTCGTCATCTGGACCTTCAGCGTCAACCTTATTGCCAATATGCGTTCCAACGCCCCTAGAAGCGTCATCGAGTCGATGGGCTCTATCGTCCCGTTCTCCGATTTTGTGACCGAGTGGGGGCTTCCGGTCGTCTTTTTTGTCGTCTTTGTCGTCATTCTTATCTCGTCGACCCTTCCTTTCTGGCGCGGCCCGCTGCGCTCGAAGTTCGATCTTTACGCGCCGTGGTCGTGGTACCGCGTCCTTCAGGGCAGCAGCTTTTTGATGGGCCTTTCGGCCCTTTTGGGCGCTCAGGTGCCCTTAAAAAGGTCGCTCGAAATTCTCGAAGAGCAGGGCAATCCGTGGGTCAAGGAGCGCATCGGCGCCGCGCGCCTGATGGTTTTGCGCGGGCATAATCTGGGCGAGGCCCTGCGCTTGTCCAAAATGAACTTCCCTTCGCCGGACGTCGCCGTCGACCTCGAAATTCTATCCGAACGCGCCGATGTCGGCCAAGTCATCGAGCAGGTGGCCGAGGAATGGATGGAAGATCAGGTCGATATGATGAAAGCCCAAGCCGCCGTCGTCCGTAACGCCGGAATGGCCGCCGTCGGCGGCATCATCGCCTGGACGATGATGTCAATTTTCAGCGTCGTTACGGCGATGTCGAAAAGCAGCAGCACGGGCGCGTTTTAAAGAACGAATCTTTGCGAAGGAAAGAGTTTTTACGTTTTCCTTTCGCCGAAAAGGGCCGTGCCGATCCGCACCTCGGTCGCGCCGCAGGCAATCGCCGTTTCGAAATCCGCGCTCATCCCCATGCTGACATGCGGCAGGGAGAGATTCTCGGCCAGATCGCGCAGCGCGCAAAAGTAGGGCTTCGGATTCTTTCCCTGCGGCGGAATGCACATCAATCCCGAAACCGAAAGCTTGTAAGCGTCGCGGCACAGGGTAAGGAACGCCTCGGCTTTGTCCGGGGCAATGCCGGATTTTTGAGGCTCGAGGCCGATGTTGACCTCTATATAAAGACGAGGGGTTTTGCCGGTTTTGCGCATCGCTTTTGCCAGAGCTTCGGCTAATTCTGGTCTGTCAAGCGTTTGAATTACATCGAAAAATTCGACCGCGTCCTTGGCCTTGTTGGTTTGCAAGGGGCCTATCAGATGCAGCTCGATATCGGGAAACGCCACTCGCAAATCGGCGAACTTCTTTTGGGCTTCCTGTACCCGGTTCTCGCCGAAAACCCGTTGTCCCGCCGCCAGAGCTTCGCGGACGGCCTCGACGCTTTGGTTTTTTGTGACGGCGATCAGCGTCTTTCCTTGAAGCCGTTCCCGCGCGGCGGCGATGTTAGCGGCGACGGAGGTCATGGCTTCGGTTTTGCCGAGGGTGGGGGAGTCGTGGCGCGGCGCATTTGCGCCACGCTTCTGTTGTGGGCCGCAAGGTCGGTCGAAAACGTATGGCCTCCGTTGCCGTCCGCGACAAAATACAGAAACTCGTGATGCTCAGGATGCAAAACCGCAACCAGTGACGCTTGCCCCGGATTGCAGATAGGCTTGGGCGGCAATCCGTCGCTCGCGTAGGTGTTGATCGGCGATGCAAACTCAAGGTCTTTGTGCGTCAGGGGGCGGTCAAGCTCCCTCTGCCCGTCGGTCAGCGCGTAGATAACCGTCGGGTCGGATTGCAGGCGCATATTTTTGCGCAGGCGATTGTAGAACACCCCCGCAATGCGCGCCCGCTCGTCGGATTTGGCCGTTTCCTTCTCGACAATCGACGCCAAGACGACGGCATCGCTCATAGACGCCAGAGGAAGCCCTTCTTCGCGGCTCTCCCACAGAGCGGCGGCCTTTTCTTTCATCGCCGCTTGCATGCGCCCAAGAATCCCCGCCCGGCTGTCGCCGTAATTGTAACGATACGTCTCGGGCAACAGCGACCCTTCCGGCGGAATGTCGAGCACCGCGCCGTTCAGCACCGGCTCGTTGTTGAGCAAGGCCACGATTTCGGACGATGTCAGGCCCTCGGCCGCCGTGAAAAATCTCGGCACGGAAAGGCCTTTATTCATAATTATCGCGATATCGTAAGCACTTGCATGCGCCGGGATTGCGTATTCTCCGGCCTTGAGCGGCCCGGCGAGGCGCGCGGCGACCCGGAAAAGCAAGGCCGCGCGGACGGCGTCTTCCTTCGCAAGTTGCCGTCCGATATCGGCGACCGGCGTGCCGCGCAGGACGACAATCGTCTTGTCTTCCTGAAGAGGCCCTTCTCTGAGCAACGCCGCGACACCCCAGATCGGCAACGATATAGCCAAAAGAAAAAGAATCGAGAGCCCTGCCGCCAAAAGGCGCGAGAAAGAACGTTTCCTCTCAAAAGGGGGCAGCGGGTCCGGCGAGAACAAGGTCATACCGTCGAGAATGGAGGCAGGAACCGAGTCCGTCAAGAGGCGGAAATTTTTCCGCCAAGTCCATTCATTATCGAGACAAAATCCGGAAAACTCGTCGCAATAAAACTTCCGTCGTCGATGGTTATCGGATTTTGCGCGTTCATGCCGAGCACGAGAAAGCTCATCGCGATTCGATGATCCATCGCCGTTTCGACCGTCGCTCCCCCGCGCGGAGGATTTCCGTTCCCGAAAACGACAAGATCGTCTCCTTCGACGCTGACCTCGACTCCGCACCGCGCGAGTCCTTGCTCCATGAGCGCCAGCCGGTCGCTCTCTTTAACGCGCAACTCGCCGAGCCCCCGCATGCGCGTCGCTCCTTTCGCACACGCCGCCGCGGCCGCGAGGATCGGATACTCGTCGATCATGCTTGGCACAAAATCCGCCCCGATATCGACGCCGAGAAGATCGGTGCCGGAAACGATCAGGTCGGCCACAGGCTCTCCGCCGACAACTTTTTGATTTTTAACGTTAATATTGGCTCCCATCCCGCGAAGGACGGTCAGAAGCCCCGCGCGGCGCGGGTTGATCCCGACGTTGTGCAGCGTGACGCGCGCGCCGGGTGATAAAAGCGCGGCGACGACTATGAACGCGGCCGAACTGAAGTCTGCGGGCACGTCGATCTCTTGCGCGACGAGGCGCGGCTTGCCCTCAAGCGCGATGACATCCGCGCCGTCCTTGTTTTGCGTGACGGAAATTTTTGCGCCGAAGCCGCGCAGCATGTTTTCGGTGTGATCGCGCGTGGGCTTCGGCTCGACGACCGTCGTCGTGCCGTCGGCCCCCAGTCCGGCGAGCAGAATCGCCGACTTTACCTGCGCCGACGCGACGGGCAGCGTGTAGGAAAGGGTTTTTGGCTTCGTGGCGCCCGTTATCGTCAGCGGCAGTTTTCCGTCCGCGCCGTCAAATGTCGCGCCCATGAGAGAAAGCGGCTCGATCACCCGCTTCATCGGGCGTTTGCGCAACGAAGCGTCGCCGTCAAAACGCGCCGAGAAATTGTTTCCCGCGACAAGCCCCATAAGCAGCCGCGCCGACGTGCCGCTGTTCCCAACATCGAGAATGCCCTCCGGCGCGTGCAGGCCCTTGGCTCCGACGCCTTCGATGCGCCATGCGCCTTCCGCGCCTTTCTCAATCTTTGCGCCCATCGCCCGAAGCGCCGCCACCGTGCTAAGAACGTCCTCGCCTTCCAAAAGACCGCGTACGACCGTCGTGCCTTCGGCGATCCCCCCCAACATAATAGCTCGGTGCGAAATGCTCTTATCTCCCGGCGGGGTGACGTCTCCCTTGAGGGCTTCGCTGCGGGACGAGGTGAGTTTTTGCGGTGTTGTCATGGGAGCGACCCTACCATGCCCGTCGAGCGCTTTGGAATCCCTCTTGATTTTTGCCCAAAAAACCCAATCTTGCGTCATGGCGCTTTTCGTGGTTACAAGAAGGAATGAAGAAGCACAAAATGACGGAAAATCCATCCCAACCCGATGAAAACGTTGAACAAACGGAAAATCAGGCCGCGCCGGAACAAGCGGCGGCGCCTGAAGCCTCTTCCCCCGAGCAACGCATAGCCGAACTCGAAAAGCAGCTGGCCGAGATGAAAGACCGCGCTTTGCGCGAGATGGCCGAGGCCGAAAACACACGCCGCCGCGCCCAAAAAGACCGCGAAGAAACGTCCAAATACGCCGTCTCGGGCTTTGCCAAGGAAATGCTGGCGATTTCGGATAATTTCCGCCGTGCGCTCGACGCCGCGCCCGCCGAGGTTGACGATCCCGTGGTCAAAAACCTTATCGCGGGCGTCGATGCGACCGAGCGGCAACTCTTGGCGACTCTGGAGCGCTTCGGAATCAAGAAAATCGAGCCCATGGGCCAGATTTTCGATCCGCACTTCCATCGCGTGATGATGGAAGTCGATGCTCCCGATCAGCCCGCCGGGACGGTCATGCAGGTTTTGCAGGCCGGATATATGATCCACGACCGTTTGTTGCGCGAGGCTCTTGTGGCCGTTGCCAAAGGCGGGCCGACGGCAGCTGGCGTCGATACGTCGGCTTAATAGGCGAAATCCAAAAATTGTGTTACAAGATAGCGCGCTTTCTTTCCGCGCGCAGAGGAACGGATATGAAAATCGTCGTCACCATCATCGGCCAAGACCGCGTCGGCATCGTCGCCAAAGTTGCGACGGCCATGGCGGAGGTCAACGTCAACGTTCTCGACATCAACCAGAACATCATGCACGGCTTTTTCAACATGGTCATGATCGCCGATATGGGCAAGGCGACGATTTCGCTCAAAGACCTTCAGAAAAAGCTCGATAAAGTCGGCGAAGACATAGGCCTCGAAATCAAAGCCCAGAGCGAAGATATCTTCAACATCATGCACAGAATTTAATCTCCTATGCTCCGGCTCGACGATATCATCGAAACCAACCGCATGATCGAGCGAAACAAGCTCGACGTCCGCACCATCACCATGGGCATCTCCTTGCGCGGCTGCGGCGACTCCGACATCAAGATTTTTTGCCAAAACGTCTACGATAAAATCTGTTCGTCCGCTAAAAACCTCGTGGCCGTCGGCGAGGATATCGAGGCCGAATTCGGCGTTCCCATCATCAATAAGCGTATCTCGGTCACGCCTATCTCTATCGTCGCCGAAAGCTGCAAGGCCGACAGTTACGTTCCCGTCGCCGAGGCTTTGGACCGGGCCGCCAAAACGCTCGGCGTCAATTTTATCGGCGGCTTTTCGGCGCTCGTCGATAAGCACGAAACGGAAGGCGATGCGCGACTGATCGTCTCTATCCCCGAGGCTCTGGCAAAAACCGAGCGCGTTTGCTCCTCCGTCAACATCGGCACGACCAAATCCGGTATCAACATGGACGCCGTGCGCAAGATGGGCGGCGTCGTCAAAAAAACCGCCGAGCTTACCGCTTCGCGCGACGCTATCGGGTGCGCCAAGCTCGTCGTCTTTATGAACGCCGTTTCGGACAATCCCTTTATGGCGGGCGCTTTTCATGGCGTCGGCGAGGGCGATTGCACGATCAACGTCGGCGTTAGCGGCCCCGGAGTCGTCAAGCAGGCGCTCGAAGGCGTGAAAGGGCAACCCCTTGATAACGTTGCTGAAATCATTAAACGGACGGCGTTTAAGATCACGCGCGTGGGCCAGCTCGTTGCTCAAGAGGCGTCCAAGCGCCTCGGCGTCACGAAGGGAATTATCGACTTGTCTCTCGCGCCGACACCAGAGGTCGGCGACAGCGTTGCCCGTATTTTGGAAGAAATGGGGATCGAAAGCTGCGGCGCTCCCGGTACGACGGCCGCGCTCGCGCTTCTGAACGACGCTGTTAAAAAAGGCGGCCTTATGGCCGCTCAGCACGTCGGCGGGCTAAGCGGCGCGTTTATTCCCGTCAGCGAAGACGAGGGCATGATCGCTGCCGTTGAGCGCGGAAGCTTGACGCTTGAAAAACTCGAGGCCATGACCTGCGTTTGCTCGGTCGGACTCGACATGATCGCGATTCCGGGCGACACGTCCGCCGATACCATTGCGGCGATCATCGCCGACGAAGCCGCTATTGGCTTGATCAACAATAAGACGACCGCCGTAAGGCTTGTTCCCGTTCCGGGCAAAAAAGTCGGCGACACCGTCGAATTCGGCGGCCTTTTGGGCCATTGCCCGATCATGGCCGTCAATGGCTTCAAATCCGCCGATTTTATTGCCCGCGGCGGTCGTATTCCCGCGCCGTTGAGAAGCTTGACGAATTAGAGTTTTCCTTAACGAGCCAAGCCCGGTAGGGCGCGGGCGAGTTTAGGAAAACCGTATCCCCGCGAAGGCGGGGATCTTTTTAAAATTAGTTTCTCATCTCCAAGAAATGTCCTAAAATCCCGATTCTCCTCAGGATTTGCTGTTTCTCATGTCCGACTCCGCTTCGCCCGCTTTTGTACTGCCGCCGCGCCGCGAGACGTTCCTCGCGCGCTATCCGCGCAATCTTAAATTGTTCGTAACCGCGGCGATCTTTGCCGTTCTCGTTCTGCCTCCGGCTTTTATTCGCGGCCACAGTCTCCGCAATGAGGCTAAAGTCGCGACTCCCATGCCTTCCTTGAGCCAGATCGAAGGCGAGAAAGTTTCGGGCGGATACAAAAAGGTTGAGACGGACGTTAATGCTCCCGCTCTCAACGATCAAAACGACCGCACAATCAAACTGATCCCGGCTCCGGAAAGCCGCGTGACCGAGGATACGGCCGAGGGCGCTTTGCCGCGCATCGCCGAAGACGGCGCGCGCCCGTGGCAGGTTTATGCCCGCCCCTTCAACATGGCCGATCGCCGCCCCCGCGTTTCCATCGTCATTACCGACCTCGGCCTGTCGCGCGCCATCACCGATCAGGCCATCGCTCAAACGCCGCCGACCGTGACTCTATCGTTTAACTCGCAAGGAGCGGCCGTCGGCGCGTGGGGTACCCGCGCCCGGCAGGACGGACATGAAATTCTAATCCAGGTTCCCATCGAGCCGTTCGACTATCCTCGCAGCGATCCCGGCCCCGACACTCTTTTGACTAATCTATCGAGCAGCGAAAATATAGCTCGCCTTCTCAAATCCATGCGTCAGGCTACGGGCTATGTCGGCGTTACGACAACCTACGGCTCGCGCTTTACCTCCGATCCGACGCGGTTCGGCCTTATCCTGCAGGAACTCCGCAAGCGCGGCCTCATGGTTTTGGATTCGCGCGTCGTGCCCCACGGCGTCGTCACCGACATGGCGCGCCACGCGGGCGTTCCCGTCGCGACGTCCACGCAGCGACTCGACATCAACCTCGATCCTCAGGCCATCACCGAGGCGCTCGAAAACCTCGAAATGACGGCCCGGCAAACAGGCCGCGCTGTCGGAATTACGGCGGCGACGCCGGTTATGATCAACCAACTTCAGGCGTGGGCCAAAACGCTGCCGGAACACGGCATTGCCTTGGCGCCTTTAAGCGCAATGGTCCAGTAAATGACATTCCCCGTCGATGTGCACAAACTTCCCTATCGCCGGAGCGTCGGCATTTGCCTTTTTAACGCGCAAGGCCTTGTGCTGATTGCCGAGCGCCGCGACAAACGCGGCGCGTGGCAGATGCCGCAAGGAGGCATCCAAAAAGACGAAGACCCCCTGAAAGCCGTCTTGCGCGAAATGAAAGAAGAAATCGGCACCGACAACGCGCGCATCATCGCCAAAGCAGCCGATCTGCTGCGCTATGAGTTTCCGGATTGGCTGCAAAACCGCCGCGTCGGCCATGACGGCGCGGTTTTTCGCGGCAAGTACCGGGGGCAAGAGCAGCAATGGTTCGCGCTTCGGTTTTTAGGCTCGGACGGCGAGATCGATCTGTCCGGAAAAAACGAGCCGGAAAAGCCCGAATTTATTGCGTGGCGGTGGGCGACTTTGCAAGAAACGCCTTTGCTCATCGTGCCCTTCAAACGCCCCGTTTACGAAGGCGTCGTCAAAGAATTCGCGCCCATCGGCGAGGCCATCGCGCGCGGCGAGGAGTTTCCGCCTCTCAAATAATTATATGCCTGCGTTAAATCCGGAAGCCTCAGTCGGAACTTCGCCGACGTAATTTGTTGCCACAAATTTAGATAATGCCTTCAGATTGTCGGGATATAGCTGTAGGGCAATCTCAATTTTTGCCAGAGCGGCGGATAATGTGAGGTTTATCGGTACGATGCCTGTTTTTAGGGCTTTATCGCTAGATTCGTATACAGCGTGAAAATCGGCATGTACGGGGCTGACAATAAAAACGGGGAGCCTTCGCTTTTGGGCGGTTTTAGCGACGATGGCCAAAACTTTCTCGTCAACCGTTCCAGCCCCATATGAATAAACAATAACGGCTTTGATAAGAGGCGTATTGATTTGTTGTTCCACCATTTCCGGATTGAGTCCGAGAGTTGAGTTGATCACTAAAGTGCGGGACCAATCTCCTTTCCAGATTGTCGGGACAAAAGGCTGCCGTCGACGCGGCCGAAGCCATGAAGCCAGTTTTACCGGATATTCCATATGGTTGAATTTTGTAACGTAACAGTGCCTTGGGGCGGCGAAAGCGTTTGCGGCCTTGTCATCAATTTTTTCGGAAGATGTTGCGAGCATGGCGCGTTCGCCCATAACGATAAGCACTTCGGCCATATCTTTGCTGTGCAGCGCCTCAAGAGTATAAAGCGCGTTGCGCAAGTTGGTTTGGGCGTCGCTCATCGGATCGTCCGGCGGCCGTTGAGACCCTGTGTAGACGATAGAAAAAGGGAGGCCTTGGCCTGTCATGAGAGACATCGCGGCAGCGGAATAGGACATGGTGTCCGTGCCGTGCGTAATTAGAAAGCCGATGAACGGAACCTTGATGTTTTTCCATAGATAACACATGGAAATGGCAAGTTCGCGCGTATGAGCATAGTTCATTTGCGAACTGTCGATGCAAAAGGCGTTAATTCCCCTTATCTCAAAATCCTGTTGAACGCGCGTTCCGGCTATCTGGCACAAATCTTTCCATTGCAGCGCGGGACGGCGAATGCCCTTCTTTGTGGCCATCGCGACCGTGCCGCCGGTGGCCAAGAGGATGACAAGCTTGCGGCCCTTAAGGTCGTTTTTCTTTAAAGAATTGACTTCTTTTGCAAGATCCCGCACCGCTTGGGCGTCGATCAGTTTTAACTGCGACAAATCGTCCGGGGTGGAGATAAACCCTGATATATTCTTTAAGGCCATATTTGTTTGCTCCAAAACAGGGAGATAGAAATATCAATAAGTTATGCTTCAGGCAAGGCCTCGATTACCACGAAGGCTTGTGCCCAAGGCTTGTCGTCGGTGAGGCTTAGGTGGATGACGGCTTTCGTCCCTTCGGGTGTTATCTCTTGCAGCCTTTTTAGCGCCCCGCCGGTCAGCTCCATCGTCGGCTTGCCCGACGGCAGGTTGACCACGCCCATGTCTCGAAAATAGACGCTGCGCTTAAAGCCCGTTCCCAAAGCCTTAGCGCATGCTTCCTTGGCCGCAAAACGCTTGGCGTAAGTAGCTGCCTTGTTTGCTCGTTTTTCGGCCTTGGCTTTTTCTTGGGCCGTGAAAACGCGGCGCACAAAACGCTCGCCGTGTCGCTCAAGCGTTGCCGCGATGCGGTCGATGTTCGTCAGGTCGTTTCCGATGCCGATAATCATGGAAAAAGGTTATAGCAGCCCAAAAGCCTGCCGCGAAGGGCTTTAGAAGGGGGCAGGCGCGGGGTTTTCGGGCCTTCTGAGCGCACCTAAATAGAGGTCTCTGCGCGGCACGGACGCATAGGGGCCGCAATCGCAGCGGCGCGACCGCTTCGTTCCGCCGCTCGGCGCGGGAGCCGATCCGGCGGCCTTGGGGCCTGCTTTGGCTTTTGGTTTATGCGCCGAGTCGGGACGTAAGTCTGCGCCGTTCGGCGCTGTGTCGGGGCCGCTCTGGCGTCTGAGCCAATGGCGCGTCGGATGTATCTCTCCGAGCTTGTGCATCGGATCGAAAGACGCTCCGGAAAGAACGGGCGATTTTGCGGCCTCCGTTTTCAACAGGCCCAGATCGATAACGGCATTCTCTTGCCGCAACCGGCGCACGCCGCCCCAACGCGAGTGCCTCGACCCTAAAATGTAATTTCTAAATTCCATAAAAACGCTCTTCAATACAAGTTAAGTATATCAAATTTCCGGCCAAATGTCACAAGATGCCATGTTTGTTATGCTTTACGTTGGTTAACGCTTTAACCGCTTCGGAATAAAGCGATATTGAAGCGGGGGGCCGTTTTTGGCATGGTAGCCGCTTCCCAAACGTTTTGATGAAACTAAAATTTATGTCCGTCGTTCAACCATCCTTTTTTCCAGCCCCTCCGGCGGCTGAGACGGCGACTCCTTTATTGTCCCAGTATTTTGCGATCAAGAAACAACACGAAGACTGCCTTTTGTTCTTCCGCCTCGGCGACTTCTACGAAATGTTTTTCGACGACGCGCGCAAGGCCTCGAAGGCTCTCGATATCGCGCTCACGCGCCGGGGCCAGTATCAGGGCGAAGATGTCCCGATGTGCGGCGTGCCCGCGCATTCTTACGAAGGCTATGTGGCCAAGTTGATTCGAGCCGGATTCCGCGTGGCCATCTGCGAACAAAAAGAATCTCCCGACGAGGCCAAAAAACGCGGCAGCAAAGCCATCGTCACGCGCGACGTCATCCGCATCATCACGCCGGGCACGCTGACCGAAGACAGCCTTTTGCCCGCCCGCGCCGCCAATTATCTGGCGTGCCTCACAACCGTCGGCGACGCGATGGCCGTGGCTTGGTGCGATATCGTGGCGGGGCAAATCTTCGCTCAGGAAGTCTCGGCATCCGACTTGTCGGGCGTTCTGTCGCGCCTCGACCCCAGCGAAATCCTGATCGCGCAGCGCATCGTCGAAAATCCGGAGTTTTTCGAAACCCTCGCGCCGTGGCGCGCCCAGCTCGCGCCTTTGCCTGACGGGCGATTCGACAGCGCTAACGCCAAAAAACGCGTTATGAGCGTCTATAACGTTTCCGATATCGGCGCGTTCGGCGATTTTTCGCGCGCGGAGATATCGGCGCTCGGAGCGCTTCTCGATTACGCCGAACTGACGCAAAAAACGGACCTTAAGCACTTCTCGCGCCCTCAACGAACCGGCGCTTCGCAGGTCGCCATCGACGCCGCTACGCGCCGGAACCTCGAGCTTGTCCGAACTCTTTCGGGCGAGCGCGGCGGTAGTTTGCTCGACGCTATCGACAGGACAGAAACGGGCGCTGGCGCAAGGCTTTTGGCGTCGCGGCTCATGGCTCCTCTGACGGACGTTGCTTCCATCGCCCTGCGCCTGAACGCCGTCGAGTTTTTTCTGAAGAACGCGCCGTTGCGCGAGAAAATTCGCGCATCGCTGCGCCGCACGCCCGATCTCGAGCGCGCGCTGGCCCGGCTGGCGTTGGGCCGGGGAGGCCCTCGCGATCTGGCGTCCGTGCGCGATGCTTTGCGTCAGGCCGAAGAGATCAAAAGCGCCTTGTTAGCCGCGCAAGAGATGCCCGAAGGCGTGCGCAAGGGAACGAAGAGCCTCGGTGAGCATAGTTTCCTGATCGATAAACTGGACAGGGCGTTAGCCGCCGATCTGCCGATGCTGGCGCGCGACGGAAATTTTATCGCGCGAGGCTTCGCGCCGGAGCTTGACGAGCTTGTGACCCTTCGCGATGACGGCCGCCGCGTTATTGCGGGCTTGCAGGAGAAATACAAGGCCAAGGCGGGCGTTTCGACGCTTAAGATCAAGCACAACCAGATCATCGGCTATCATATCGAGGTTTCTCCCTCTCAAGCCGACAAGCTTTTGGCCGATAAAGACACGTTTATTCATCGCCAAACGTTGGCGACTGCCGCGCGCTTTACGACCGTCGAGCTTTCGGAATTGGAGCGCAAAATCACCGAGGCCGCCGACAAAGCTCTGGCCGTCGAAATGCAGCTTTTCGAAGCTCTCGTGCAGGATATCGTCGCCGCTTTGACGGATTTACGGCATACGGCGGCGGCTTTGGCTGCGACCGACGTCGCTTCGGCTTTGGCCGAGCTTGCTTCCGAACAAAATTATGCGCGGCCTCTCATCGACGATACGCTTGCCTTTGAAATCAAAGGCGGGCGGCATCCCGTCGTCGAGCAGGCGTTGAAAAAAACGGACGGAGGCGTTCCGTTCATCTCGAACGACTGCGATTTGGCGTCGGATAAGCGTTTATGGCTCCTGACGGGGCCGAACATGGCGGGCAAATCGACGTTCTTGCGCCAAAACGCCCTGATCGCCCTCATGGCGCAGATGGGGTCGTTTGTGCCTGCGGCGTCCGCCCATATCGGCGTGATCGACCGCTTGTTTAGCCGCGTCGGCGCGGCCGACGACCTTGCGGCAGGACGTTCGACGTTCATGGTCGAGATGGTCGAAACGGCGGCAATCCTGAACCAAGCGGGCGCCCGCTCCCTCGTTATTTTGGACGAAATAGGCCGAGGTACGGCGACTTACGACGGCCTTTCGATCGCGTGGGCGGTTTTGGAGCATCTGCACGAAGTTAACCGTTGCCGCGCTTTGTTCGCCACGCATTATCATGAACTAACGGCGCTCGACGATAAACTGCCGTCGCTTTTCTGCGCCACGATGCGCATCAAGGAATGGGAAAACAAAATTATTTTTCTGCACGAGGTGATACAGGGAATGGCCGACCGCTCATACGGCATTCATGTCGCGCAAATGGCGGGCTTGCCGCTGTCGGCCATCGCTCGCGCCGCGCAAGTTTTGGAAGAGCTGGAGAAAGACAAAAACAACGCGGGAAAGGCAGCTGTCGCCCTGACGAAAAAAATGTCCGCGTTCGATCCCAAGGCCGCCGCGCCAAAAAAACAGAAAACGCTCAAACCGGAACTCGACGCTCTTTTGTCGTCGCTCGATCCGGACGCGCTGAATCCAAAACAGGCGCTCGAGACGCTTTATAAAATCAAGGCTCTTTTACAATAAACCTCAAATAATGCCTAAACTTTTAGGCATTTTTAATCCGGGAATGTATTTACCTTATACGCGAAAAACACAGTAAATACGGGCTTATTTTCATCCTTAATAAGGCGGAACGCCTTCTATTTCTTCACGATTTTTCACGGAAGTTGCCGCAAATTAACCTTACCGGTTAGGCGAATTTTAAAAGTTCGGGTGTATGCTCTCCTTCGTATTGAGAAATTTTGTTCGAAAATATTTTTTCAAGGAGTTTTATTATGAGTGAGAAAACGCCCGCCTTCGCGACTTCCGGCGATCAAGTTAAAATCGTTCGCATTTCGCGCGACAAGGACCTTAGCCATCTGCCGCCTCCCGACACCATGCGTTGGGTCGTGCGCCGCAAAGCCCAAGTCGTTTCGGCCGTCCGTAACGGATTGCTGTCCTTTAACGACGCTTGCGCCCGCTATAGCCTGTCGAAAGAAGAGTTTCAGTCGTGGATGAATCTGCTCGACACCCACGGCGTCCGCGGACTTCGCGCGACGCGCATGCAAGAATACCGGCCGGCAGGCGAACGCCAAGTGACGGAAGCCGGAGCTTCGGCCGAGTAATTCCCGGCGCCTAAAGCGACTCTCGCCGGGCCGCGAGGAGTCGCAATAGTCCGCCGCCTGCGGAATCGGAAAACAAGCTTTCGGTTCGGTTGGCGGCGGGCAAGCGCCGGGTAAGAGAGGACGGGCGATCGTAGGGCGTTTGGTTAGAGGACCCTTCGGGTTGGGGGGGCTAGATCGGGGCGGGGAAAGAGGGTTCCCCGCCCCGTTTTTTTGCCTGATTGCGAACGGACCCTAAATCCTTACCACGTGCACGTCCGTAACCGGCTTCTTGCCGTGAATTTCGTTCACGTGCCTGCGCACCGCCAGCATCGCAGCATGGCGGATCGCCGCGTCGTCGATCCGGGAGGACTTCGGCATTTCCTCAATCGTATCCATGACGAGCGCGGCCAGATTCTCCTGAAGAGTCTCTTCGGCCTCGCCTTCCGCAACGCCGATCAGCGTGATCCGGGGGTCGGAGACGACCGCTCCCTTGGAATTCATGACAATCGTAACGACCGCCGCGCCGTTGATCCCCATCTTCTTGCGGCTTTTCGAAACGTCCGTGTCGAGGCGGCGCAATGTCTTGCCGTCCAGTCCCCATCGCCCGGCTTCGACTTCTGCCGCAATTTCATGCACGCCGGGCCCAAGCCGGACGATCTGGCCGTTCTTGGGAACGAGGGTTCTTTTGATCGAGCATTGCTCGGCCAGACGCACGTTCTCGGCCTGATGGCGCGGCTCGCCGTGAACGGGCAGGAACAAATGCGGCTTCGTCCATTCGTAAAGCTGCATCAATTCTTCTTGTCCTGCGTGTCCCGAAACGTGCACGGGCGCATCGTGCGGCGTCAAAATCCGCAGATTCTTGGCGATCAGGTTGTTTTGAAGGCGCGCGATGTCTTTCTCGTTGCCCGGAATTTCACGCGAGGAGAAAATCACAGTGTCTCCGGCGTCCAATTCAATTTCCGGATGGTCTTCGACCGCGATCCGCGTCAGGGCGGCTCTGGGCTCTCCCTGACACCCCGTCGCCACGATGACGATCTTTTCTCGCGGCGACAGCATCGCTTCGTTTTCGCTCAAGAGATCGTCGAATTCCGGAAAATGCCCGCAAACGTTCGCGGCTTCCGCGTTGCGCCAGAGAGAGCGCCCCACAAGCGTCATATACCGTCCGCTCCGCTTCGCCGCCTCGGCAATCGACTTTAGCCGCGCGACGTTGCTGGCAAAACACGTCACGACGATGCGCTTTTTGATCTGCGGAAAAAGGTGGTCGAACGCGCGCTGGACGTCCCTCTCGCTTCCTGAATGCCCCGGAACCTGAGCCCCCGTCGAGTCGCAGACAAGCGCCAAAAGCCCACTCGCGCCAAGCTCTTTGAGTTTTTCAAAATCGGTCGTTTGGCCGACGATGGGGTCGGGGTCGAATTTCCAGTCGCCGGTATGCAAAACCGCGCCGTGCTTGGTTCGCAGAACCAGCATCTGGGCTTCGGGGATCGAATGCGTGACGGGAATATATTCGCAGCCGAAGGGGCCTATGTCGAAAGCGCCCCCTTGAGAAATTTCGATGACTTTGGCCGTCGTTTCTATTTCCTCGTAGGCAAGCTTGTTGCGGATAAGCTCGGCGGCGAATTTCGTCGCGTAGATGGGGCAGCGCAGGAGGGGCCACAGATAACCAAGCGCGCCGATGTGATCTTCGTGCGCGTGCGTGATGACGATGCCGAGCAAATCGTCGCGGCGTTCGGCGATAAAAGAGATGTCCGGCGTGATAAGGTCGATGCCGGGCGTCGTTTCGTCTCCGAAGGTCACGCCGCAATCGACGGCAAGCCATTTTCCCGCAGTGCCGTAAAGGCCGAAGTTCATCCCGATTTCGCCCGCGCCGCCAAGCGGCAAAAACCACAGCGCGTCGTCGGGCGGGCGATGCGGCTGCTTATGCAAATTCTTCATGAATGCCGAAATCCTTCTTTTATGCGGCGTTAGCTATAGGCTGTTTTGGCGCAGCGCGCAAACGGCTATTGTTTTAAGCCGTAGAACCTATAAAACCGCATCCCGCTCTCAAACGCCGCCAGACGATGCGCCCAGGTCGTAATGCGCTTGTCGATGGATTTTTTAGTGTTGGCGTCCGGCTTAATTCCGGAGTCTAAAAAGTGAAGAAGCCGAAGCGTGCCCTTCCTGATTTCCTTCTTGTAATATTCGGTCTGATCGTCGTGAACCCGCAAATTGATCCCGGACTTTGCCCAAAGCTCGGCCATCTCGACAAGGCTCAAAGGTGCCGCGTCCGTCTCAAACGCCTTCCATGCAAGAATCGCCGGTTGATCCTTGGTTTCGGGATTGACGATATAATCGGTAAAGGAAATTTGAACCTCAGGTTTGCAACAGCCCATAATGGCTTTGACGAATTTTGCTTTGTCGGTGACCCGGTAAAGCGTTTCGCGCGCAACGACGCAATCGTATTTGTGGTTTTCGACAAAATTGAGAGGATCGTAAGCCGTAATAGCCGCGTGCTTGCCCATTCCGGCGTGAACCGAAAGCGTCATGCCTCGCGCGGCAATCTCGGGATCCGGTTCGCGCCCGTTGATGTAGACACCGAATTCGTGCGACGTCTTGCGCATGCGGAATCCCAACCCTGCCGAAAGATCGAGAAGGCTCATATCTTTGGTAAGGCTTAACGGTTTAATCAATAACTCGGTAACGTACTCGTCGCCGGGGGTCACGCGTCCGTCGCCCCACATCTTCTCGGAAATCTCGCCCGGCGCGGCATGCCAAAAATTTCCCGCCGTTTTGGGAGCATTAGGCGCCGCCGAAAAAGCCTCAACCCTTTTTTCGACCACGGCATCGTCGTTTAACGGCTCATGATAGGGAGTCTTCTCCCAGTTTCCGTCTTTCCAGAAGTCCTCCGCGATGCCGACGATCTCGCGCCCGAAAAGCGCAAGCGCTCGCCGAAGGCTCTGGGCGAGGGGAGCGGTTGATTTTGCGGCCGAAGACGGAGGCATAAGGGAACAAAAAGGTAAAAACGGAGAAGAGGGGCTATCTTAGCACAAAAAATATGGTTAAAAAGCCCTTAATAAAGCTTTCTAAAAAACCGGTTTAACAAAAAAGCTTTTTGTTTAGGCGTTTCCTTGCGTTTCGGACAGCATGGCCGGGCTGATGCCTATCTTCGCCAAAGCTCGCTCCCACTTCGTGTCCATCGCGCGGTCGAAAAGGATTTCTTCGTCCATGCCGACCGTAAGCCACCCGTTGTTTTTCAGCTCTTCTTCAAGCTGCCCGCTCGCCCATCCGGCATAGCCCAATATCATCAGCGCCCGGGCCGGGCCTTTGCCGTGCGCGATATCCTTGATGATGTCGATAGTCGCCGTCACTGAAATTGAGTCGTCAATCCGCGTCGTGCCTTCGATCATATATTCGCTTGAGTGTAAAATAAACCCGCGACCCATCTCGACCGGGCCTCCGAATTGCACCGGAATATCGGGAATTTGCCCCGGCGCTTCGATGTTAAGCTGGTCGAGCAGCATCGGGAAATCCGCGTCGCCAAAAAGACGGTTGACGATCAATCCCATCGCGCCGCTGGGGCCGTGCGAGCAGATATAAATGACGGAATGGATAAATCGCGGGTCGCCCATTCCCGGCATCGCGACGAGCATTTGCCCGGTCAACCAGTTCGGGGCATCCCCCGATTTGGGCTTTTCGGCGCGCGTACCGAGGTTTTTGATATTGGAAATGATATCTTTCATAACACCGTCTTGCTGCGACTGCCTCTTTTCGCGTATTCTCCCCTAACTCGCGATTCATTGATAGTTTAATTCCACGATCGCGCTCCGCAAGGCAAGCGGTTTCTTCCGCTTGCCGAAACTGGCCAGAGAAAGCTCATGTTCCGGTTGCTTTTGGCATTGTTCTTTTTGGCGTTTTCCGCTCAGGCCTTTGCGGCGGCCGGGGAGTGGAAGGGCGACGACGTTGCCTCGGCGCGCCTCGTTTCGGGCGTTACGGCCGTAGGAAGCGGCGGTTCCGTTCCTCTGGGCATCGAGATCAAATTAGCGCGCGGGTGGCATACCTATTGGCGCGCCCCCGGTTCGGCGGGGCTGCCGCCGCAGCTCGATTGGAGCCGTAGCCAGACCGACGACGGAAATCTCGACTCCGCTGCCTTGCTCTATCCCGCGCCGCGCCGGTACGTCTTTTACGGGCTTGAGGCTGTCGGCTATAACGAGCGCGTTCTGTTTCCCATCGACGCAACGTTGCGACATGCCGGAAAGCCTTTAGTTCTCGATGTATCGGCGGATATTTTGGTTTGCCAGTCAATATGCGCGCCCAAGCATTTCGATTTGTCTTTGGCCGTTCCCGAGGGCGAATCTCTCCCGAGCGCCGAGGCCGCGGATTTACATCGGGCGCGCGAAAAACTTCCGGCATCTCCCGAAGAAGCCGGAATTTTGCTTAAAGGCGTCGTCAGCGACGGCGAAAGCCTGACTTTCTCCGTTTCGACGCGCGAGGCGATGGTCCAGCCGGACATCTTTGTCGAAAGCGAAAAAAATATAGGCTTCGGCGCGCCCGAGGTAACGGCCGATCCTTCAGGGCATGCCGCAACGCTTAAAGTCAGGCCCGTCGATACCATGCCGGAGGGCGTTCGTCTTGCCGGGCTTCCTCTGACGCTTACCATCGTCAACGGCGCGGCCGCGACGGAAATACGCGCAATTGCTCCCGAAGCCTCAACTTCCCCGGTTGCTTTCGATCCGCCTAAGGTCGCGTTCGGCCTCGCCGTTTTGTTCGCTTTCCTCGGCGGATTTATTTTGAACCTCATGCCGTGCGTGCTTCCCGTTCTGTCCCTCAAGATCGTTAGCGTCGTAAGTCACGGCGGCGGCGATAAGACCTTGGTAAGGCAAAGTTTTCTTGTCACAGCGGCCGGAATTATTTTTTCGTTCCTTGTCTTGGGTGGAGTCATGGCGGCGCTTCGCGGACTCGAGATGACCTTCGGGTGGGGCGTGCAGTTCCAGCAGCCCGGCTTTCTGATGTTCCTTGTGATTCTTTTGACCTTCTTTGCCTCCAATCTTTGGGGCTTGTTCGACGTTTCCCTGCCGCGCTTTTTAGCCGATAAAATCGACAGCCCCTACCACCCGAAGCTCGCCGGGGATTTTGCGACAGGCGCGTTCGCCACGCTTCTCGCAACGCCATGCTCCGCGCCGTTTCTCGGCACCGCCGTCGGTTTCGCCATGGTCTCCGGCGTTCGGGAAATCTTCGCCGTTTTCTCGGCGCTGGGCGCGGGCATGGCCCTTCCTTACCTTGCCGTCGCGCTTTTTCCGTGCGCCGCGACGTGCCTGCCGAAGCCCGGCGCGTGGATGATCGTGCTGCGGCGCATTTTGGGTTTTGCGCTCGGATTTACGGCTTTATGGCTCGTTTGGGTGATGGCGGCGCAGATAACCCCAAGAAACGCCGGCTTTTTTGCGCTGATGATGGCGGCCGTGACGATCCTGCTGGCCTTGAAGAAATACGGATCGCCCAAAAAATTGGCGGCGATCGGCCTTGTGGTTGTTTGTGCGGCGGCTGTGGCGGTAGGCGCCTTCGGAAAGACACGGCCTTACGAGGCATCGACCGATCGCCAGTGGATAGCCTATAACGAAGCGACATTGCGCGCCGACCTTGCCGAGGGAAAAACGGTTTTTCTCGACGTGACGGCCGATTGGTGCCTGACCTGCGTGGCGAACAAGAAAATCGCGCTGTCGGACGAAAACGTTGTTCGCCGTCTCTTCTACAGCGATGTCATTGCGATGCAGGCTAACTGGACAAACCCAGACCCGGCGATCAGCGACCTTTTGCACAAATATGGCCGCTACGGCATTCCTTTCAACGCCGTTTTCGGTCCCGGCGCGCCACAGGGGATCGTTTTGCCCGAACTTTTGACGCCCTCTGCCGTATTAAAAGCGCTGGACGACGTACAGGGCAACCGGAACTAAAATTATTTAATCTTGAAAACAAGGGCGAGGCGCGACGTTCCCGACAGGCCGCAAGCCGCGTTGACCGCGACGATTTGATTGTTGTTTTGGGGCGGATAAATAACCGACCATGCTGCGGACGAATCCGGATGGGCGGCAATCGAAAGAAGGCCGAGCTCGGCGGGGCTAAGCCCCAAAAAATACAAAGCCATGCGGCGGCAATCCCGCGCCGGGAGATCGCTTTCGACGCCCATCTCCGCGTTGGCGGTGACGGCGGCGCGGATCGTTCCGTCCCAAGGATTCGTGCGTGGCGTCGCGGACGAGATTTGCTGAACGCGGACCATAGCGTCCCAAACATCTTCGCCGACGGCAGGGGAGAACGTTTTCTGTTCGTTGGCGAACGAGCGGACTTTGCCGACAAAACCGAGAATTTGGCCCGTTGCATTGGCAAAGCGCACATTTTCAAGGATAGCCGCAACGGAAAAGGCAAAAGCGCCCAGAATGACAAGGGCGACGGGAGCGATCGATGCCTTGAAAAGCAACGAATGTTTTTCTTGCAAAAGCATGGTACGAAAGGAAACGTTAAGCCTGAATTTACACGATACGAAAGACCTTGGCTATGACCGATTTGGCTTCCTTGCCTTCTTTGCGGGAGATTATCGCGCGCGACGGTTTGCGCGCGAAAAAAACGTTAGGCCAGCATTTTTTGTGCGATCTGAACCTGACGAACCGCATCGCTGGCCTCGCGGGAGATCTTAAGGGCTGCGCGGTTTTCGAGGTCGGGCCGGGGCCGGGCGGGCTGACGCGGGCGCTGGCTTCTTCGGACGCGGCTGCCGTTTTTGCCATCGAAAAAGACCCGCGTTTCCTTCCGGCGCTCCGGGAAATTGCCGAAGTCTCGGAGGGTAAGGTCAAAATCGTTGTCGGCGACGCGTTGAAAGCGGATCTTACGACGCTTGCTCCCGCGCCGCGCGCGATTGTTTCGAACTTGCCCTACAACGTCGGAACCGAGCTTCTTTTGGGGTGGCTCAGGCAAATCGATTTCTACGAAAGCCTGACTTTGATGTTTCAGGTCGAAGTCGTGGACCGTTTGATAGCGCTGCCCTCGACCAAGGCCTATGGGCGTTTGTCGGTTATTACGCAGTTCTGTTGCGACGTGAAAAAAGTTCTGGCCGTTCCGGCAGAAGCTTTTACGCCGCCGCCCAAGGTCGATTCAGCCGTCGTTCGCCTGACGCCGCGCCGAACCCGCCCAAACGACGTGTCGTTTGGGGCGATGGAGGCGGTTACGGCCAAAGCCTTCGGCCAACGGCGAAAGATGCTGCGCTCGAGCCTTAAATCCCTGGGCGGCGAGGCGCTGCTGCAGAAAGCGGGCATTGATTCATCCCTGCGCGCCGAGAATCTTACGCTCGCGCAATTTGAAACGCTGGCGCGGCTTGCAGCGCGGCTATAATCTTTTTGGCATTGTCTTCGACGGAGTCGTCGTTACAGGCGACGGCGAGATCGGCTTCGGCATAAACGGGAAGGCGCGCGGAAAAAATACGCTTGAATTTTTTAACGCCGTCGCCGCCCTTTAAGAGCGGGCGCTTGTCGTCATGACGGATGCGCGACAGGAGAATCTTTTCGTCCACTTTGATCCAGACCGAGAAAGCTTTTTTGCCGATCTTGCCGCGCGTCAGGTCGTCCATGAAAGCGCCGCCGCCGATCGAAAGAACGCAAGCTCCGCACCCGAGAAGGCGAAGGACAGCTTCGCGTTCCATACGGCGGAATTCGGCCTCTCCCGAGTCGGCAAAAATCTGCGGAATGGATTTTCCGGCTGCGGCTTCGATCTCGGCATCCGAGTCGAAAAAGGGCAGGGCCAGAAGTTCGGCCAAGGCGCGGCCGACGCTCGTTTTCCCCGCCCCCATCATGCCGATCAGGACGATGGGCCGGTCAACGGAAAATTTTTTTAATTTTGACTTGTTCATGCCACAATTCGCTGTCAAAAAGGTTCATAAGAATCAAAAAATTCCGCCGATATCGCCGCCTCGGATTATATCCCGGAAAAGCAGGAGTCGAAAAGTGAAATCACAGTCCCATATTGCCGTCATCGCCGGTTTTTTGCTATTAGTCGTAGCCTGCGGCACCTTGTGGCTGTCAAACGCCAACATTATGCCTCAGACTCAAAAGATGGAATTGGTCGTGCCCGATGAGAGGCTCCCTCGCTAGGGTTTTCTGTGTATCTCTCTTCCTCGTCGCAGGAAGCGCGCTGGCTTTTGCCCAAGAGCCGACGACGCCCCCGCCGCCGCAAGGCGAAGCTACCGGCAAGCCGACGCCTCTTAGTGCGACGCCTTCCGTCGCGGACGATGACGGCGGAACGCCGGTCATCATAGAACCCGTCGCGGCCTCGGCTCTGCCGAACGTCAGTCCCGAATCCATAGGCGTGAAAATACAAAACGGCCTTGGCGCCGAAATGTGGAAGGGCACGAACCGCGCCGTTGCAGAAAAATTATTGGCTTCTCTCGCGCCGACAAGCTCTCCCGTTCTTAACGATCTGGCGCAGCGGCTTCTCATGACCGCTGCGACGCCGCCCGAAGGCGACGCTTCTGCGCCCCAAATCTTGACGTCGCGGCGCGCAGAAAAACTCGTTCTTTTCGGCAAAATAGACGAGGCCCTATCGCTGGTTCAACAGGCCGATCCCAAGCTGATCGATGCGGCGACGTTTAAGCTCGTGGCCGAAAGCGCTTTGGCCGACGGAAACGACGGCCTTTGCTCTAAGGCGGCAGATTTTGTGAAAAATTACGCCAAGGCCGATTGGCAGGAGTTCCAGATCGTTTGCCGCTTGCGCGCCAAGGATAATCAGGCCGCGCAGGTCGCGCTGGATGTGCTTCGTTCGGATCCAAACCACAATCCTGTTTTTATCGACGTTGCGAGCCGTAACATCCTTTCTTCCGGCAAGAGCCTTCCGTTCCAGTTGACGCCCGCGACGCCGATGGTTTTGGCTCTTCTTAAACAGGCAAATCTGCCCGTTCCCGCGTCTTTGTTCGTCAAGGCAGATTTTGCCAACGTGGCCGCCTTGTTGCGTCTTCCGGCTCAGCAGGATGTCGCTCGCCTCGCCTTGGCCGAACGTGCCTTCGAACGCGGCCTTTTCGATGCACGGGATATAGAGGCTCTTTACCGCGCGACGAGTTTTGCGCCGGATGCGCTTGCGTCTCCATTGGCAACGAACGAAACGGGATTTCGCCTGCGGGCGCTTTTGTTCCGCGCCCTCGACGCGCCGAAAGAACCCGACACAAAAATCGCCTTTACGACCAAATTCGCGCAATCGGCATTGCCTCCGTTCGTCAACGGCGCGGGCGGCGTTTTTGCCGCGATGCTCGGCGATATTGCGCCGTCGCCCTCATTGGTTGCGCAGGCTGTGCCGATGGCTCGTTTTTATATGCTTGCGGGAAAGACCGACGCGGCGAAGACATGGTTCGCTTTGGCGCAGAAAAGCGTCTGGGCGGACGATATGCAAGCGCTGTGGCCGCAGTTCGCCTTGGCCGGGCTTGAGGCGGACGCCGCGTATGCCGCCGATTTTACGAAGTGGTTTGAGGCCGCGCTTAAAGGAGCCGACGAGCCGACCGTGCACAATGTCATTGTCCCGACAATGCTTTTCTTCGAATCCGTGGGGCTTAAGGTTCCGGAAAGCGCGTGGACGAAAGTTTTTGCGTTGCCGTTCGCCGAGAGAAAAATTTCCTATTCGCCGCTGCTTTATGACCGCCTCCGCGCCTCGGCTTCCTCCCATCGCCGGGCCGAGACGGTTTTGGAGTCCCTCGCCCTTGCGGGCGAAAACGAGATTTCCCTGCCTGCCGCGCTCACCATCGCGTGGGCGCTGTATCAGGCGGATTTTAAAGCCGAGGCGGCGGCTTTTGCGCGCAATGCCGTCGCCCTGCTGTCAAAGGATAGCTGATGTCCTCTAACGCCCTTCCAGATATGAAGGACTTCGGCGCGGTGTCTTCTTTCCTCGACATGATGCTGGCTGAGCGTAATGCTTCCTCCAATACGCGCGCGGCTTATTTGCGCGACCTTTCCGATGTCGCAAAATTTCTGGCGCGCAAAAAAACCGGCCTTGCAGAAGCTAACGAGGACGATTTACGCGCCTATCTTCGCTCGCAGGGGAAAAACGCCGCTCGTACGCAAGCGCGCCGTCTGTCGGCGCTGCGGCAATTTTTCCGTTTTCTTTGTTCCGAAAACATCCGTAAGGAAGATCCGACCCGGCTTATCGACGCTCCTAAAATGGGCCGTTCTTTGCCGAAGTACTTAAGCGAGAAGGAAGTCGCCAACCTGTTGAAAACGGTGGCAAATTACCCCGGAGACGAGGGCCTGCGCCTGCGCGCGATGTGCGAGCTTCTTTATGCGGCGGGTTTGCGCGTGACCGAGCTTGTGAGCTTGCCCGTCGCGGGCGTTCAGTTCGACCGTTGCGTGGTTCTTGTGCGCGGCAAGGGCGGCAAGGAGCGCGTTGTGCCGCTGGGCGATCCGGCGCTGAAGGCCGTCGAGGCATGGCTTCCTGCGCGCAAAAAGATGTTGGGCGAAAAGAGAACGTCGCCTTATCTGTTTCCTTCTGCAAAGGCCGGAAAGGCCGCGCCGATGACGCGACAGAGGCTTTTTCAGTTACTAAAAGAGTTGGCGCTGGCGGCGGGACTCGACCCGAAGAGATTGAGTCCTCATGTTATGCGCCATGCCTTCGCGACGCATTTGATCGAGCACGGCGCGGATTTGCGCAGCGTGCAAAGCATGCTGGGACACGCCGACATTGCGACGACGCAGATTTATACGCATATGGCAGGCGACAGGCTGGCGCGAACAGTCGTTGAGCATCATCCCCTATCGAAACGGATGGCAAAATGATCGAACCCAAGCTAAGCAACGGCAAAAAGTTTTCGGGAAAGGCCATAGGCTTGCTTGGCGGCTCGTTTAATCCTGCTCATGCGGGGCATCTCGAAATAAGCCTTTATGCCTTGAAAAAACTCAAGCTTGACCAGATTTGGTGGCTCGTCAGTCCTCAAAATCCCCTCAAGCCCGAAAAAGGCATGGAAGATTTTGATAAACGCATCGTTGCCGCGAAAAAATGCGTCGGTCGGCGTTCGAAGATCGTCGTCTCGCCGCTCGAAGCGAAGATGAAGACAAAATACACCGTCGATACGTTGCGCAAGCTTAAGCGCCTGTATCCGAAGACGTTTTTTGTCTGGCTTATGGGCGCGGACAACCTAAAGCAAATTTCTAAGTGGCGGAACTGGGAGGATATTTTTAACCTTGTTCCAATCGCCGTTTTCCGCCGCCCGGCGCATTTGGACGGGGCCGAGACGTGCAGGGCGGCTAAAAGGTTCAAAAAGTTCCGGATTCCCCCCTCTCAGGCCGCCAAAATGGCGCAAACGTCTTCTAAAGACTTGCCTTTATGGGCATTTTTGGACAATAAGCTCAATTATTCATCGTCAACGAAAATACGGAAAAGGACTCCCTCGTGCCCCAAGCGAAGAAAAAAATAAAAAAGAAAACTGCCGTTAAGGCGAAAAAGGTTTCGAAAAAAATTCCAGCCAAGAAAAAGGCAGTCAAAAAAGCGCTGGTTAAAAAACGCGCGACCAAAAAAGTCGTTGCTCCGAAGGGCTTGCCCGAACAAATGCTTGAGGCGGCACTCAAGGTTCTTAATGACCGCAAAGCCGAAGATATTATCCCCGTCTCTCTGTCCGGGCGGAGCGCCATTGCCGATTACATGATTATCGCCTCAGGCCGCGCTGCGCGCCAGATTGTGGCGTTAGCCGATCATTTGCGCGAGGCGTTTTTTAAGCTCGGCGTTCGCACCGTGCGCGTCGAGGGCCGCGACGACGCCAACTGGGTCTTGGTCGATGCGGGCGATATCGTCATCCACTTGTTCCGCCCGGACGTGCGTAAATATTACGATCTCGACGCGCTTTGGAGCAAAAAGGCCTCCAGAAAATGAAGATAACGGTTCTGGCCATCGGCAAAGCGCGCGGCGCCGAAGCCGAGTGGGGAGCCGAGTATCAAAAACGTCTAGGATCATCCGTTACGGTGCGCGAATTTGCGGTTTCCAAGTCGCTATCGCCTTCCGAAGCGCAAAAGGCCGAAGCACAGCTGTTGCTTAAATCCATTCCGCCTCAAAGCTTTGTTGTGCTGCTCGACGAGCGCGGCAAGGATATGACGAGCCGCGAATTTGCTTCCCAAATGACGGCGTGGCAGGATCGCGGCATAAAAGACCTTGTTTTTATCATCGGCGGCCCGGACGGCGCGGCTGAAGACATCCGCACCCGCGCCGATTTTACCTTATGTTTCGGCAAGTTGACGTGGCCGCACAAGCTCGTGCGCGTGATGCTGCTCGAACAAATCTACCGCGCGCGGCAAATCGCCGCCGGGCATCCTTATCATCGGGACTGATTGTTGTTTTAGTCGCTCGTGCCGTCAACGCCGTTCAGGCGATCGCGTAACTGCTTGCCGGTCTTGAAGAAAGGAACGAATTTCTCCGAGACGGAAACGGTTTCGCCGGTACGCGGATTGCGGCCCATGCGGGCCTCGCGTTGCTTGACCGAGAAGGCGCCGAATCCGCGCAGTTCGACGCGGCTGCCGCGCGCCAAGGCATTTGAAATTTCATCAAAAACGGTGTTGACGATGCGCTCGATATCGCGCTGAAGAAGGTGCGGATATTTTTCAGCAAGCTGCAAAATCAGGTCGGACTTTGTCATGGGCTAACCCTCGGACAAGAAAGGGGAAACGCGACTCGCATCTAAAAGGTGCCAAACTCGCGAAACCGAGTCAAGGGTTTACATTATATAACCCTTTGGCCTCTATGGATTTTCTTTAAACGGCCAGAAAAGCCTTTTTGAATGCTGTTTTAAGGCAAAAATCGGGGGATTTCAGGGGTTAACCATGAATAGCCCTGTTCGGGGGCTGGGGTCGGTGATACCGTCTAAATTATTCAAAGACATAAGGGGGATCGTATGACAACAAGAAAACCCGCCCAAAATGCTTCCTTTGAAACAACCTATTCCCCAAAAGCGAAGATAGATTTTTTTGATGCGGCGGCGCGCGCGGCTAAAGTTTTGGCGGGAACGGGACAAAAAGCCGACGCAGGCGATGAATTTTTCCAAAAAGCGATATCCCTCACGATCGAGGCGATTAAAAATAGCCCAAAAGAAACGGTTACGGACGTGTCCGTCGCGGCGCTATCGTGCGCAACGGCTTTGGTGAAGGCGTTTCCGGAATCGGCGGACGCGATTCTTTCTGCCATAGAACGGGTGGCCCAAGAACGGACAAGCATGCCCGTCAAGAACAGAGAAGAAAATCTGTGCGAGAAAATACTGGCGTTTCTGGAAACGACGGGAACCGAAGGCCCGAAGTTTATGGGCAGAACTATAATAATTGCCGAAACCATCGCCCGCCACGCTTACTACACCAACGACATAGACGATGCCGTATCGTTTATTTGTAAAATTGGCAGCGCTCGCAAAAAGATGACGGACGAAGCGCTTAATGCCGTCGATGGAATTCTTACGGAAAGATATAAACAATTTGAGCGTTCGGGACGTATGTATAAAGAAGATTTCGATATTCACATCATATCTTCTCTTGAGGCGTTGGTCGAAGCGCAGCCGAAGGCAGCCGAAGGGGCTTTTAATCTCGTTCGGTGCATCGAAAGCAGCTTCGATGGGAAAGAGATGGAAAAAGATATCGAAAACAGGCCTTATGCGTCCCTTTTAAATCAGCACAGGTTGAGCTTTCATGCCGTTGCCGTCGAAGCGGGGTTGCCTCCTGAAAGGGCGCAAGAGTCCTTGGCCTTTGTTTTAAAAGCGGCACGAATCGTAAGTTGGATGGAACATCTGCCGGATGTGGCCAGCGGGGACGGCGAGCTTGCTTCGAGTTTGTGTTGGTATGACGAAAACAGCAAAAAGAAGTTTTCGTCGGCGACGCGGCGGCTTCGAAATGCTCTTGAGAAAAAGCAGATTGAGCTTTTCGACACTATCGATAGCGCGGAGTTCTTCTATTTATGGGGATATGTTCCTCTTTCGGTTCTCGGGCGACGGACCGAATTGATCAAGGGCGAGCTTGAAAATGCAGCATCCAAAGGTTGGGGTTGGCGCGTTAAAGAAATTATCGACGCGCATCCCGAGGCTATCGATGAAGACGTCGTTAACAACGCGGGATATGCTACGCGGTACAGTTCATCCTTTTCCGGCGATAATACAAAGGAAGCGGATATTTTGTGCTCGGTCGTTCGTGGACGCAAAGACATGATCCCGCATGTTTTGCCTTGCGTAAAACACCTCATGAAATACGGTGAGAAAGCCGAGGAGCTTATTCTTGCCATTCGGGAGGCGGACCCTGAATGCGATTTAAGAAATGCTCTGGGGCCTGACGCAGCTCTTCTTTTATTGCAGATTAAAGGGCCATCCGGCTTTTCCGCGGCTTGAAAGTAGAGCCTGTAAAACAAAAGCCGCCGGGACTTTCGGCCCCGGCGGCTTGTTTTTGGCGAAAATCCCTAAATTAGGCTTTTTCTTCCTTCTTTTGGGCTTTCTTGATAGCGGCGCCCAAGATGTCGCCCAGGCTCGCGCCCGAGTCGCTCGATCCGTATTCGGCCATCGCCTGCTTTTCTTCCTCGACTTCGCGAGCCTTGATCGAAAGGCCGACCCTGCGGCTGCCCTTCTCGATGCTCGTGATCTTCGCATCGACCTTTTCGCCGACGGCGAAGCGGTCCGTACGCTGCTCGGAGCGGTCGCGGGCCAAGTCGCTGCGCTTGATGAAGCCGGTAAAGTCGCCACCGGCGTCGCCGAGCGTCACTTCGATCCCGTTGTCCTGAATCGCGCTGACGGTGCCGGTGACGATGTCGCCCTTCTTGAAGTTGAGCTGCATGCCTTCGAACGGATCCTGCGTGAGCTGCTTAATTCCTAAGCTGATGCGTTCCTTTTCGCTGTCGATGTCCAAAATCTTGACTTCGACCACTTGGCCTTTTTGGAACTTCTTGAGAACTTCTTCTCCGGGTTCGCTCCACGACAGATCCGACATGTGCAGCATGCCGTCGATGTCGCCGGGCAAGCCGATAAACAGGCCGAATTCCGTGATATTGCGGATTTCGCCCGAAATCGTGCTGCCGACGGCGTGCGTCTCGCGGAATTTCTCCCACGGATTTTCGAGGCACTGCTTGATGCCGAGGCTGATGCG